>JACFNM010000435.1 GCA_019454915.1 Chitinophagaceae bacterium | reverse complement strand
ATTTCTTCTTTTTCTTATCAGGCACGTCAAAATATTCGGAGTATCCGTATCCGTATCTCTTATAACTGCCATATTTGCTCTTCTCTCCCACCCGGTTCAGAACCGTGTACAATGGCTGGGTAGGATTGTCCATCAGCCGCTTGTTGATATCAGACAATACCCACTTAAAGGTGAAACCCTGACGAAGTACGATAATATTAATATCCGTATAGCCGCCAAGTAATACAGAGTCCGTAACCAATCCATAAGGCGGCGTATCAAAAATGATATAGTCAAACTTCTTATTCAATTCCTCCATGAGCAGCTTCATACGGTCGCCAAGAATCAACTCCGCAGGATTGGGAGGAATCGGACCCGCCGGCAATAACCAAAACCGTTGCTCAAAATCAGGTATCTCCTGTAGTATCGTGTCTATATCAGATATCCCACCCGCAAGGTAATTGCTGATACCCTTATCGGAATGAATGTCTAACGTTGAGGATAGACGAGGCTTGCGAAGGTCAAACTCCAGTACAACCACCTTCTTGTTCAACAATGCATAGCTCGCAGCCAAATTAATGCTCGTAAACGATTTACCCTCCTCAGGACGGTGAGAGGTAACCAAAATAACACGAGGCGACTGACCCGGCTTCGTAAAACTAATGCTCGTTCGGATAACCCTGAACTGCTCCGCAACAATTGAACGACTGCCACGCCTCACCACTATCGGTGATACATTCTTCTTCACGTATGATATCTCTCCCAATACCGGAGCATTACTCTTGCGATCCACTTCGTCCTTATCTTCTATCTTGTTATTAAGCAGATTAATCAGGTAAATCAAACTGATGGGTAATATCAACCCAAGCAAAAAGGCAACAACCATCACCAGCGGCTTCTTAGGACTCACCATACCTATACTCCTGGACTGTTCTACATTACGAGAGTCAGGCGTGGATGATGCCAGCGTAATGGCTGACTCCTCACGCTTCTGAAGAAGAAGAAAATACAACTGCTCCTTTACCGACTGATCACGTTGTATCTGTACAAGATCCTTCTGTATCTGCGGAATATTCCTTATCCGCGCATTCAACTCCGCATCCTTACTGCTGATATCGTCTAACGTAATGCGATAAGCCCGCTTCAAATTGCCGATATTGGCAATAAGACTAGCCCTGAGATTGGCTATCTGATTGGCTAAATCTACAGGTATCGGGTTCTTGGGACCAAGCCGTTCCACCTGCCGCTCACGCTCCAGCACCAGCCGGTTATGCGTTTGGATCATCTCCGCCAAAGATGGCTCCGCTATCCCCGAACCCGACGGAACAAGCTTCGGATCATCCTGATTCGCTTTAAGATTATTCTCTATTGATTCAAGAATAGACAACTGCGTCTGTTGCTCTGCCTTCTGCTGGTCTACCTGCCGGGCCTGCTCAATATATTTCTGGGCTTCCGTAGATACATCCGTAATACGGTTGCTGCTCTTAAACTGCTGCACCTGACCTTCCACAGAACGTAGCTCCCGCTCAATAATCGCAAGCCGCTCATCTAAAAAGTCCAGCGTATTCTGAGTGACTTTATTCTTGTCCTCAAGAGCCTGATGATTGTATATCGTAACAAGTGAGTTTAACGCAGTATACCCACGCCTGTTATTATTATCCGTCAGCTCAAGATTGATGATCGTGGCCGTCTTACTGGCCGGCATAGCACTTAATGACGATGAATAACCCGTAACAGCAAGACCCACAGGAGACAGGTTTATCAGGTATTCATCAGCAAAATTCGAACTGTCTGCATTAATCTTATATTGCGGATTATCCGTTATCTGAAACTGTAAACCGTTAATCGTGTACCATCTGCCCCTGGTGATCGCAAGAAGACGCTCATGTGCGCCATAGTCCAGGCTCCACCTCCCATTCTCTTCCCTCAGAAGACTCCATCTTAAAGGCAGCGTTATCGTATCCGGATTATTAATCTTCAGAATAACCGGAACTTCTTTATCAAAAATAGACCGACTGATTAACTTACCCTTACTCTTGATATCAACAAAAAGCTGCTGCTGCCTCACTACCGCTTCCATCAAATCGTAACTCTTCAGTATCTCAATCTCATTATCAACCAATTTGCCGCCACCGGTCATATTCAACTCCTTGAGCAGCGGATTATCCAGTAATCCGGCTCCACCCTTCTTCTCATCCTTGATCATAATAGACGCCTTTGCCTTAAATACAGGCTCCGCATAACGATTGTATAACATCGCAATAACTATCATGATAAACAGAGACAGCAATATCCAGTACCAGTTACGCAATATCTTAAACAGCATATGCTGAATATCCGCTGATTCTTCCTGAGGATTTACTGACCCAACAGGTGTAATTTGTGTGTTATGTTGCACGAATAACGAATTTTAACAATTGTAATAACAGAAAAAAATACACTTAGTACCGAAGCCTCGTAAGCGCCACTATAGCCAGCGATATAATACTCGTAATAGCGGGTACAATAATGTTCAGCCCCTCAGCCTGCAAACCCTTACGTTTACCAGGCTCCACAAGTACAACATCATTTTGACGAAGATTATAAAACGGAGAACGCATCGCACTGCTGTTGTTCAAATCAAGATGCGCTACCTCCACCTTATCCCCTGACTTCCTAATTACCTTGATATTGTCTCTCCTGGCAAATACCGTCAGGTCTCCAGCCATACCTATCGCTTCCAGTACATTAATCTTCTCTCCCGCAACCTGAAAACTCGAAGGACGAGTTACCTCTCCCATCACCGTTACCCGAAAATTAATCAAAGACACACTCACTACAGCATCCTTAAGATACTCGCTCACCGCTTCCCTGATCCCTGACTTCGCTTCATCGGTCGTCATTCCCAATACCTTTACCTCACCAATCACAGGTATCGTAATATTGCCCAAAGGTGATACCGTGTACACACTCTGTATGTTCTGAGTGTTATTACGGTCACCCGTAATCACCGCTGAACCCATCAAATTAAACAACTGCTGCGCCTCAGGACTAATGCTCGATATCACGACCTGAAGCTGATCTCCCGCCTGAAGACGAAGAGGCTCATAGGCCGCCGTACGAACGTCCTGTACACCAACGTCCTCACCCGCTACATTCAAATCCTGAAATAACGCTAACTTCTTACCCGTACCACATGAGGTTAAAAAAAGAAGGA
>JACFNM010000434.1 GCA_019454915.1 Chitinophagaceae bacterium | reverse complement strand
ATATTCCTGAGAAAAGGGACCAATGTTTTTGCAGGAATACAGAAATAATCGGTTTGAAGCTTTTTTTCAGATTCGAGTGTTCGGATAGAATCTTTGGATAATACTTCGTGTATACGATCATTCCGGTAGGGGTTAGACCAAAGATAGCCCACTGAATTCCAGTACTTATAAGAATCAGGGGTGATGTTTGCATTTGCAGATGCAAAATATCCTTCTTTGGGATTTTTGATATGCGGGCGCTTTTTAATCTTCCTGTATCCCGACCATTCATACCGTCCGTCGCCGGGAACTGGAACCATTCCGCTGAATCTTTTCCGGATGGGTGCAATACCAACCACCTGCCAGCCTATATTGCCTTTACGATCGGCCCAAATCATATTTTCGCCCGGTAGGTTACTGTAGGCGCAGGCGTCACGAAACTGCTTCCAGGTTTTTGACTGGTTCATGCGCAGGGAAGCCAGATAAGGCGCACCACCCGGCTCCAGCCATGCGCAACGTAGGGCGAAAGCTTTCTTACGTATCGTATCTATATAGGTTACGGGGCCGTGTAACGTGTAGTTTAATGTTTCGGTAACAGTATCTCCCCCCTTTACAGCTATTCTTTCCTGTATTTGCTCCATGTTTTTCCATTTACCCTTATACCAGTATTGAGATAGCTGATCCGGATTCAAATCGTATACATAAATATCTTCCGCATCCGTGAAATAAACGGTAAGCCCCCAGGCTCCGTATTCATTGTGTCCGATCGAAATACCCGGGATGCTGGGTTCTCCGGCTCCGGTTACATTCCAGCCGGGTGCATGGAGGTGAACAAGATATCGTAAGGAAGGAAGCGCTATTCTTCTGTGCGGGTCGTTCACCATATGCGGGAAACCACTTTCCGTGCGCCGGCCGCTCACAATCCAGTTATTACTGCCTTCGGGGCTTTCATCGGAGTCGTAGCCCTTATTTTGAGCATGAAATGCTGTTGTAAGTTGATCATTACGGAATTGAATGGGCGCCCCCATAGCGTGGTATAATTCCAAAATGGGGCCCGAAAAAAGATCAGCGTCAAAACTGCTATCCAGACTAAGATCCGGCTGACGCGGATGAAACCATGTCAGGTCTTTTACAACGTCAGCTCCGGCTGTAGCTACTGCTTTTCCAATCTGCAACTCGGTGGCTGCGTTTCCTTTTAGCCCCTGAAATCGCGTGATCACCACTTCAGGCGTCCACTTCCCGGGCAGGGTATTCAGTATCTTAAATTCAGTGGGAAGTTTTTCAGGATGCTGGATCACTTCTTCAATATAGGCATTGATACCCTGAACAAAGGAGTTGATGATTTTAGATCCGTTTTTATGATAGTGATTTAATTCCTTCTCCATATCTCCCCGGTATTTGAAAAGACGGGCGCTGATATCGCGTTTTATCTCAGACGGTCCCAGTATTTCAGCTAAGGTACCCGTAGCCTGTCTTCTCCATAATTCCAACTGAAACAGCCTGTCACGGGCGGCACAATATCCCTGGGTAAAGAACAGATCATCCTCATTTTCGGCATAGATATGATTCACGCCCCACTGATCTCTCCATACGTTGACGGTATTTATGATACCCTTTACGCTTTCAATGGATTCTGTTTTTGGCTGCGCAGCCCCGACAAGAGGCTGGAAAAGAAATGAAACAATCAGAAGATGAATGACTACTTTATACATGACCAATTTGCTATCTGCCAATCTGTTGAAAAAAAGCTGAATAACCTTTGTTTATAGGATTAAAAATAAAGATATAATTCTATTTGGCGGCAGTTTGTTCGGGGCGAAGTTTTATTTGACTTATACAAAGATTTATTCAACGGGAATTTTGCAGTTGACTCATGGGTAATCAATAAATGCGGAATCCTCTGTACCTGTTGCATAATGATCCATGGTCATGCTGGTTATACTCTTCTTCCTGTTCTATGAACGAACACGAACGATGGAGAAAAATGAGCGTGCTATGTAATCCTGCCGCCAAAACCTGTCAGGGTCTCATCCTCGCGCAACGCCTGTCTGTGAAGACCCCGCCAAGACGGAAAGAGTTTTATCATTACAAAACCGACACCTTAAGCCGCTATACTATCAGAGATACTATGGATTTACCTTACCCGTATCTACTTCCCAGTTATCGGTTCGGAAGGGATCGAGGGGTAATCCTTCTTTGCTGAAAATATTGCCTATAGCTGTATTACCAAAAGCAAAGCGAACCGCAACGGGGGATTTAATTTGCTTATTGGTGAGTATCACATGATTGTCTTCAATTTTTACCTCTGCCGGCAGGAATTTCTGATCTTCCCCGGCAATATAAAATTCTGTCGCCTTCTTTTCATTTCCCTTAAGCATTAAACCGGTAGGCACGTTATTGAAATAAACTACCGCTTTATTCTTATTCACCACCATGTTTTTGAATGAGGGGCTCTTATAGGTAATTCCCGTTTTATGGTAGGTCTCTGCTAAAGCCCAGGCAGCAAGCCGGTCTCCAACATCTCTTTTGTTTCGCGGATGAATATCTTTTACATCGTCCACCAGGTCGGTGATCACCGCCATGCCCGTATTGGGATGACTCATCGTTTTACTCTGAGCCTCTCTGAGAAGTGAGCCTATGTGGTGATTGCCATAGGCAAAAGGAGCTATCTGTACATAATAGAAGGGAAAATTTTTGTTCCAGTCTTTCCGCCAGCTATCAATCAACGTACTCATCAGATCCTGATAAGTGGAGGCAGTGCTTGTATTGCTTTCTCCCTGATACCAGATGGCGCCGGCGATTTCAAAAGAGGTAATCGGCGCGATCATCGCATTATACGCCCTGCCCGGTAAATTGGGCCACCAGGGATATTGATTAATTTTTTCGGCAGCCGATTTCAATATGGGATCTTCTTCAACAGCTTCTTCGGGAACCCATACCTCGGCAGCAGTTCCGCCCCAGCTTGTATTGATTAAACCAACCGGTACATTCAGTTTTTGCTGTAATTGTTTACCAAAAAAATATGCGACCGCACTAAAGCCTTTCAGAGTTTCTGCGTTGCATTCCGTCCACGTAGCATAACAATCATCCTGCGGATAAAGCGCTGTCGTTTTGGGTATATGAAAGAACCGAAGCTGATTAGTGGCGCAGGTGGGAAATTCATCATTAATCTGCTTAATTCCGTTGAGGCTGCTCCATTCCATATTCGACTGACCGGAG
>JACFNM010000433.1 GCA_019454915.1 Chitinophagaceae bacterium | reverse complement strand
GTAATCCATTACATAATCGGCGATATCAGCTATGACTTTATCAAAGGGAGGGCGTTCATTGGAGATGGATGACATGTGTATTTACTATTTGAAATTTGGGATATGAGGATTATAATTGGTCGCCGACAAGTTATCAAATCAAAAACCATAAATCAAAAATGCAAAATAGTCTATCTTTTTTCAAGCGGTACAAATACTTTATTTTCAGGACCCGTATAATTTGCACTTGGCCGAATGATTTTCCCATCCAGTCTTTGCTCCATAACATGAGCGCTCCATCCGGTAACACGGGATATCACAAATAAAGGCGTAAAAAATAAAGTTGGAACTCCCATCAGGTGATAAGAAACTGCGGAAAACCAATCCAGATTGGGGAACATTTTCTTTTCCTTCCACATCACGGTCTCTAATCGTTCGGCTATACTATACAAAAGCATGTCACCGGATTCTTCAGCAAGGCGTCGGGCAGTATTTTTTATCACCTGGTTTCTGGGATCAGACACCGTATAAACCGGATGTCCGAAACCGATGATTACTTCTTTTTTTTCCAATCTCAATTTAATATCTGCTTCTGCATCATCCGGCGAGGCATAGCGACTTTGGATGTCAAAGGCTACTTCATTGGCGCCACCATGTTTAGTACCCCGCAGGGCACCGATAGCTCCCGTAACTGCTGAATACATATCCGAACCCGTGCCGGCGATAACCCGTCCGGTAAAGGTTGAAGCGTTAAACTCATGCTCGGCATACAGGTTCAACGACACCTGCATGGCTTTTTGCCAGGAAGGCTTTGCCTTTTTACCGTGCAGCAAATGAAGGAAGTGGGCGCCAATCGAATCATCATCCGTTTCCACTTCAATTATCTTACCGCTTTGAACATAGTGATACCAGTACATTAATGCAGAACTGAATGATGCCATCAATTTATCTGCTATATCCCGTGCACCGGAGGTATTGTGATCTTCTTTTTCAGGAATGATACTGCCCAGTAAGGAAGTGTAAGTCCGTAACACATCCATGGGATGCGCCGCCGCGGGGATCTTTTCCAGCACTTCTTTGGCAATGGCAGGAAGCCCCCTCAGCCCCGCCAGCTTTTCCTTATATGACAAATACTGCGACCGGTTGGGCAATTCACCATAAATCAGCAAATACGCCACCTCTTCAAAAGTAGCTCCTTCGGCCAGGTCGAGGATATCATAGCCCCGGTAGTGCAGGTCGTTTCCGCTCTTACCCACGGTACATAAGGCAGTATTTCCCGCTGCCACTCCCGAAAGAGCAACGCTTTTCTTAGGCTTAAAACCTGATGGTGCCTGATCGCTCATAGTATTCATTTTTTACCTGAAAACAATTCATCCAGTTTTTTCTCATACGCATAATAACCTATGCTTTCATACAAGGCTTCGCGGGTCTGCATCTTGTCTGTTACATTCTTTTGTGTACCCTCTGTGCGAATAGCATGAAAAACGTCCTGTGCCGCTTTATTGGCAGCTCTAAACGCGCTTAAAGGGTACAATATCATGCTTACGCCTGCACCCTTCAGTTCATCTACCGACCACAAAGGAGTCATTCCAAACTCTGTAATATTTGCTAATATAGGCAAACCGGCTGCGTCAGCAAATTGTTTGTACTGTGACAACTCCGTTACTGCTTCCGCAAAGATAAAATCCGCGCCGGCCTCGCGGTATGCGATTACTCTCTCCAGCGTCTTATCTATACCTTCTTTTGCCAGTGCGTCCGTTCTTGCTCCAATTACAAAATGCTCGTCTGTCTTAGCATCTACAGCAGCTTTAATCCTGTCCACCATCTCTTCGGTGGAGACCACCTCTTTTCCGGGCCGATGTCCGCAGCGCTTTGCGCCCACCTGATCCTCAATATGCAGCGCCGCTGCCCCTGCTTTGATCAAAGACTTCACGGTCCGTGCCACATTGAAAGCCGATGCGCCGAAGCCGGTATCCACATCCACCAACAAAGGTGTGTCTGTAACCCCCGTGATTCGGTATATATCCGTCAGAACATCGTCAAGAGTGGTGATGCCCAAATCGGGAATACCCAAAGAACCGGCCGCCACCCCTCCTCCTGACAGATAAATAGCCCTAAATCCTTCCTGCACGGCCAATAAAGCATGATTGGCGTTGATAGCGCCAACTATCTGTAAGGGGCTTTCCTCTTCTAAAGCCTTCCTGAACAATGCGCCCGGTGAATGTAATGGAAAAGAATTCATGCTTTCTAATCTTATATATTGAAACTGTTTATTAATCGAATAAAAGCACAATCAGACGACAATGCTTACCGTCTGCCGATACTGAGACCTGAGATCATCCTTTTTCAGCGTCCGGTTTTATCTTTTCCGTTCTTTACGATGTCAGCTACCACTTTGTCTATGGGTAAGGTCACCGTCTCCGACGAAAATTCGGACCAGTTAATAAACCGGAAAGATTCCGTTTCGCCTGTCTGTTTATATATATCCAACTGCTTTTCATCGAAATCGAAGGGTTTCGTCCGTATAGGAACCTGTATAAGTTCCAACGGCTCTACGTAATAATACACGGAGATTATCTGATGCTCCGGATTAAAAGCAGACATCTGAAAAAAATCCGTGGTGTAGATATGGTCTGTTACGTTTATCTCAAGATTCAGTTCCTCTTTAAACTCACGTTTCAGACACTCCCTCGTTCCTTCCCCAAACTCCAGACCGCCACCGGGAAACTTTGTGTAATGTCCCCCGCGAATAAACTCATCACTTACCAGTACCTGGTTATTTCCGTTCAAAAGCAAGCCATACACACGAACATTAAATAAAAACATATTGAATATCAGGTTTTACAACTCGGAATTTATAAACTGCGTTTCTCTTCATTTTCAAACCAGCCTGCCGGTTGGCAGGTTTTCAAATTCTCCATTTCCACATTTCCCACATTCCCCACCCCCATCGCCTCCTTTTTCATCATCTCAGCCCGCTCCTTCCCTACGTATCTCACTAACCATGCCTCTCCAAGGTAAATAAGGGGTGTAAGCAAAATAGCTACCACAAATTTATACATATAGTTCACACAACCCACTGCAATTATCTGCGACCAGCTCCAGGAACCGCCTAATTTAAAAGCAATGGTCAATACAATGAAACTATCTATTAGTTGCGAGACTAATGTTGAACCCGTTGCGCGGAGCCAGATTTTCTTTTCACCCGTCACTTTCCGGATCTGCTGG
>JACFNM010000432.1 GCA_019454915.1 Chitinophagaceae bacterium | reverse complement strand
AGAAGTACGAGTTCCGTTTCTGATTTTATGAAATCAGCCGACATCATGTATCATGGTGATTTACTGAAATGGCGCGCGTTTGCGAATTCGCTGAGGCTGAGATTTTTGATGCGTCTGTCTGAGAAACTGCCCGAGATGCAGGAGATAGGAGTAGATGTGAAGGGGCAATTCAATGCCATTGTTTCAGACCCGGCTAAATATCCGCTTGTGTTGAATAATGATGGTAATGCCGTTATTCAGCTTCCCGGTACCTCTGCCAGTGATAGCTGGCCGCTGGGACCGTTTAACCAAAAGACTGAAGATCCTTACCGGCGGCAAAAACCCGGAGCGCCCTTTGTGAATTTTTTAAAGGAGAATAGGGATCCAAGGTTGACGGCCTGGATTAATCCGGTGGACGTGCCCACGACCATTGAAGACAAAGGAGACGATGTGGTGATTATGAAAGACGGAAATGATAAAGTCAGGCGATATTTGAAAACCTTAACGCCTAATGTGGATACATCCCTGTTTGTGGGCTTACCCATTGCCCTGGCTAATCCGGATAATTATAACGGAAATAACGGTAATGATCTTGCCACTATCCGCGGTTTGGACCCGGAAATCTACAACGCCGGCGCTGCCAACCCGTTTGTATCCTATTTTACCCCTATGTTTAGAGAAAATACCAGCCCTTATCTTCCGGGAATCCTGCTATTGGCGACTGAGGTAAATTTTACGCTGTCGGAAGCTGCGGCGAGAGGTTGGATATCCGGATCGGCATTGGATTATTTTAAAGACGGCATCGTTACTTCTCTGCGGCAGTTTGGTATTGAAGACGGAGGAGGAAAGGTGTATAACCCGGAGAATCATGCGATAGAACCCTATGACGAAGCCGCTTTCCTGAACAGTATGGAAGATGAATTTAATAATGCTCCGGATAAAATACTGCCCATAATTGAACAAAAATGGGTGGCTTTATTTACAACCATTGATGCCTGGTTTGACTGGAGGAGAACAGGCTATCCGGATTTGGGTAAGAATCTTGTAAACGGTCCGCAGGGCGATAAAATACCTGTCCGCTTCTATTTTGGCGACAGTGAAAAGAATTTTAATGCAGAGAATGTTGAAGTATCGATACAGAACCTGGAACCCGCAGTGGATGATCAATGGTCGAAAATGTGGTTACTTCAGGGAACAGGAAAACCCTGGTAAGGCATAAAAGTTTTTTTATGAATACGACAGAGAGGATTGCCCGGAGGCTCTTCCTCTCTGTTTTTTTAGTAGCTTCGGAGTGGGATTAAAAATAAACAGATAGAGCACGGGACAAGCGGGTTCACTTTCTGTTATGATTAGGAATTGGTTTCACCCTTTTTTTATATGAATGTTAATTGCTGCTCAATATACTCCCGGGACAAGCGGATGTCAGTACAATCTATTAATAATGCCGGTAGTGGCTTTTTTTGTTTGCGTCACTTTAACCGGTATCGCCTGATATTCATTATTGGATTAGGGTTGTTTCTATTCTTCACCTCAACGGTGCGGGCCACACAATTCAACAGAGCGGTTGTAGTGTTACATGATAACCCCACTTTGATTGAAAAGAATATTGCTGAACTTCTATACCAACGATTAAGAGAAAAATCAGCTATTGAACTATCCATCCGTTATTTTTCTGACAAGCCATCCAAAGCAGAGCATAGCTCCGGCACACTCCTTATTCTTTTCGGACTGCCTGCAGATTATGAAGGGATGAGAAGTATATTGACCCACGAGCGGATTGTGCCGCTTAGCGAAAATAATCCGGGCCCCGAAGGTTTTTTGTTGAAATACTTTCCGGGTAAGGAAGGTTACGCCGATAAACTGATCATGGCAGGCGTAGATAAGAGAGGACTTCTGTATGCAGTGGGCGCCTTCCTGAGACAGATAAGCTATAATTCAACAAGCATAGAGATGGATCAGTTGAATATAAGATCGGCACCCGCTTTTGAAGTGAGAGGTACTCAATATGGACAAAGCGGCGTTGCACTGACTAAGGCTAAGGTTCGACCCTGGACGCAACAGGACAAAGAAAGGGCGATCATGGATTTAGCGCTCGCAGGCGCCAATACCGTTTTCGTAGACCGGGGCACGGAAACCGAACAGCGGAGGGATATTGCATTTTTAAAGTCTTTTGATTTGATGACCTGTGGCACCTTTCTTCCGAATGCCGTTGTTAATAAAGATTTCCCACGCGAGTGGCGGGCGGAAGAATCTATTGGTCGCGATTTTTTTGTTTGCCCCTCCGTTCCGGAAGCGCGTGATTATATACTCCGGGAGTGTGAGCGTTATTTTAGTCAAAGCATTTCTTTTGATTTTATTCAATTGAAAGGCGGCGACGGCGGAGGTTGCGAGTGCGATAGCTGTAAGCCCTATGGTAGTACTTTTATTCACTTGTGTGAGGAAATAGCCACAATCATACACCGGTATCATCCGGATACCAAACTTTATTTTACCAATCAAAAGTTTGACAACGAAAGTGATATCGCCATTCTGGAATACTTAAATGAAAAGCCGCGGGAGTGGCTCTGGGCCTGGGGATACGGCCCGGGTTCTGATGCCACCACCTGGCAGCCCGGTCATCGTCAGAATCACCGGATGGATCTTTTCAGGTATCCCGGATTTGGTCCTTATGGTTTATATCCCAAAGAATTGCTGCACCAGTTGCCCGCGAGACACAAGATTTTATATTTTAACGAAATCACTCATTGGAAATATGCCCAGCATGGATATATACAAATGTATCCCAGAGCCGATAAGGATGGCAACCTGCCTCCGTCCTGGAGTCATGAAATTTATGAGCGCCGGCCGGATCAGGCATTGACGATGGTATATGACCGGCTGAGTTTTTTTGCCTGGCCCAAATACTACCATCGGGTATTTAATGATTTGATGAGATATGGCGTAGGGGATATTACCCATTCCAGTGGCAATCATGATCACTTCAACCAATGGATGTGGCAACGCCTGTTGTGGAACCCGCGAATGGATGTGGAAGAAGTTGTTCACGAGTACGCGAAATCCTGGTTTGGCCCCGAAGCCGCACCATTGATGGCGGAAGCCATTCTTCAGTTGGAGACCAATATGGAAGAACTAAAGAACGAGCCTTTACAAATTAAGAAGGGTATTGATAAATATTATACCGCCGTTCAAAGGGCAGGGGAGATGATGCCGGAACTGTGGATGAAGGATAACTGGCTGTGGAGAAAGTA
>JACFNM010000431.1:219-3230 GCA_019454915.1 Chitinophagaceae bacterium | reverse complement strand
AGTGGGGGAGGGCAGACTAAATGTTTGAAATATATCCCTGAGGGCGTCAGAATTATAAAAGATAATCTTTTCGAGCCCCCGGTAATTTTTGATATTATCCGGAAGGCTTCTAAGGCACCTGCGCGGGAAATGTACCAGGTGTTTAATATGGGGTGCCGGTTAGAAATTTATACGACGGGTGAAGCGGCAGAGGCTATTATCCAAACAGCAGCCCGGTTTGGAGTCGACGCGAGAATTATCGGCCGCGTAGAACCCGGGGCGAAAAAGGAACTGATTATTCATACCAGCGAGGGTGAACTAAGGTATTGACCCGCATATTCCGCCGTTTTTCTCCTTTTCGGAAGGAGATCAGACCAAATCGGCTACGGTTTTCCTTTCGAGAATCTTCAGCGTGGCATCTCTCACCTGGATGAGCGTATCCCTCAGTTTACAACTGTTTTCATCACAGCTTTCGCATTTTTGATAGAAGTTAAGGCTCACACAGGGTAATAGCGCAATGGGGCCGTCCAGTAATCTCATTATTTTTGCCAATTGAATTTTAGACGGGGACACTTTAAAGAAATAACCTCCTCCTTTACCTTTCTTACTGTCCAACAGCCCTTCGTTTTTCAACTCCAGCAGAATGTTTTCAAGAAATTTGAGCGGAATATTTTCTTTCTGCGCTATTTCAGCGATAAGAATAGGACCATCCTTCTCTGTTTGCGCCATATACATGAGTGCCTTAAAAGCATACTGCGTTTTTTTTGAAAGCATACCTTTAGCGTTTAGTCATCAGCGAATGGGCTTTGGGTTAATCATGATAATCCCAATACGTCTTTCATAGTGAACACCCCGCGCCTGCCGTATAGGAACTCGGCAGCCAATACGGCGCCCAGAGCAAAGCCCGAGCGATTATGGGCGGTGTGAATGATATCTATATCATCCGTATCTGAGTGGTACTGCACCCGGTGGGTACCCGGCGCCGGATCCACCCGTTTACTGATAATCTCCAAATCGGATGGCTTATCGCTCTTTGCATTAACCCACTGCTTTTTAAAAGGATTCACGGCTAAAATCTGCTCCGCTAACGTAATAGCTGTGCCGCTTGGCGAATCTAATTTTTGCGTGTGATGTGTTTCTTCAAGCATTACGGCATATTCCTGCTGGGACGCCATCAACTGGGCGAGCCGCTTATTTATTTCAAAGAAAATATTGACGCCGATACTAAAATTACTGGCGTACAGGAAAGCGCCGTTTTGCGCTTTACAATTCCATACGGCTTCCTCGTATTTTTGCAGCCAGCCGGTGGAGCCTGAAACCACCGGTATGCCTGCTTCTAAGCACTTGTTGATGTTTTCAAAGGCGCTGTCCGGGCCTGTGAATTCAATAGCAACATCCGCTTTAGTCAGGTTTTCGATGGTATTATCTTCCGTATTCTCGATGGATATTTTTAATTCAATACTATGCTTGCGTTTTACGGCAATTTCTTCAATAGCATGACCCATTTTTCCATAGCCAATCAAAGCAATTTTCATCTTTTCCTTTTTGAATTATCAACCAGCAAAGATAAATATAATTAACGGCTATAACTATACCCGACGGGACGGTTTTTTCCAATGTTGAATACCAGCCCGATCCCAACGGTATTTGACACGGGCAAATAGCCGGGTTTGATTTGTAAACTCAGGTCATCGGTTATGTTAAAGTCTTTCAAATGGGCATCCACTGAGGCATCCATTATATTCAGCCCCCATAACAACAGGAAGGCAAGAAAAGAATAGTCCACGTTTCTTCTGAATTCATCCCTGAAATTTTGCAGGCCGGATCGATCACCCCGTTCAATGAGCGGCTGGAGGAGCGGATGGACATTCTTATAGTTGGCGGTATCATTAAGCGATAGCACGTTGAATGCATACCGGGTACGTTCAAACCATCGAAGATTATCCACAAAAAGATAGGAGGGGATAGCCAGTGCTCCGTAAACCAGGGGTACCTTCCAGTACTTGCGGTTATATACCTGTCCTGCTCCGGGAAGGATGGCAGAAAGTATAGGGGCCGTCCGGACATTTGTTTTTTTCTTTGTGGTATCTGTTGCGGTAACCGGGGCAATGTTATCTAATGCTTTTTCGGAGAATACCGCTAAGCTATCCACGACGGATGTTGACGTGGTTGTATCGTTTTGTGCAAATCCCGCTTCTGCGATCAATATAAAAATCAGGGATAATAGAACGATTAGCCTGCCCATATTTTGTTTTTCCTTAAACCGCCGGCACATTCATTTTCTCCAGAATCGCATTAAGTTCCTGTATCGAGAAATATTCAATCGTAATGGCTCCGTGTCCTTTCTTGTTATGTAACATTTTCACCTTTGTGCCATAATAGGAGGCCAAATTATCTTCTATTTTCTTAAAAGGCGCAGGAAGTGATGTATTTACCGCTTTTTTAACAGGCGTATTTTTATATAATTTTCTTACCAGTTCTTCTGTCTGGCGGACAGAAAGTTCCTGCTTTTTAATTTCATTAAAGATGAAGAGTTGTTTGTCCACAGTATCTACATTGATCAGCGCCCTGGCATGCCCCATGCTGATACTGTTGTTGCGTACGGCCACCTGGATATCCGGTGGCAGCTTCAGTAAGCGTATATAGTTGGTTACCGTACTTCTTTCCTTGCCCATCCTTTCCGCAACCTGCTCCTGCGTATAGCTAAGTTCTACCATCATGCGTTTGTAACTGAGCCCGATTTCTATCGCGTTCAGGTTTTCACGCTGAAGGTTTTCCAGAAGAGCCAACTCGAGTAACTGCTGGTCATTAGCTTGCCGGATATAAACGGGTACATCTTTTATTCCCGCAATTTTGGCAGCCCTCCACCTTCTTTCCCCGGCTATGATCCTATACTTATCACCGATTTTAGCAACCGTCAGCGGTTGAATGATATCGTGTAGTATGATAGATTGGGCTAACTCATTTAACGCCTGTTCATCGAAATCGTGGCGCGGCTGTTTGGGGTTCACCTCAATTTGGTCAACAGGTAC
>JACFNM010000431.1:0-209 GCA_019454915.1 Chitinophagaceae bacterium | reverse complement strand
TGGCGGTTACCCTGTCCACCACACCTCCTTTCAAATGATCTCCCGCCACGGTTTTAAAATCCGCATCAATGCTTTGCAGCAGGGATCGAATCCCTTTGCCCAGCGCTTCTTTCTTATTCTTTTGATTAGGTGTGTTGCTCATTGTCGAGTGTTAAGGTTCTTTCTTCCTTTGGGATAATGGTCATATTATTATGCTGTAAAATCTCTTT
>JACFNM010000430.1 GCA_019454915.1 Chitinophagaceae bacterium | reverse complement strand
CTTCATTGCCCCTTAACGGCTGACAACCGGCAGATGGTGAATAAGGCATTGATAGAAAAAATGAAGCCTTCAGCTTATTTTATCAATACGGCGCGCGGAGGACTGGTCAATGAAGCGGATTTAGCGGAGGCGCTAACGAAAAAGCGTATTGCCGGAGCAGCCCTCGACGTGTTGTCTTCTGAGCCGCCATCAAAAGATAATCCGCTATTTAACAGACCAAACTGTATTATCACACCGCATATCGCCTGGGCAACGAGGGAGGCGAGAGAAAGGCTCTTGTCCGAATCGGCAGAAAACATCCGGACTTTTCTCGGGGGAGGATGGAGAAATGTGGTGAATGGAGTGAAGCAACGTTAATCGCTTCGGGAAAAAGGAAGGGCGAAGCAGTTTCCGCCATCAATATTATGTACACGTGGTTATTTAATTTTGTCTGATGCATTATGTTTCTGTAGAAGCTTTGGGAAAATCGTATGGCATCAAGCCTCTCTTTAACGGACTTGATTTTCATATAGAGGAAGGAGATAAAATTGCGCTCATCGCCCGTAATGGCACCGGTAAATCTACCCTGCTCAAGATTCTGGCGGGGAAAGAAACCGCCGATGAAGGTAAGCTGTGGATCCACAAGGACGTTACGGTAGCGCTTTTTGAACAGGAGCCTTCGTTTCTTGACGAACTCTCTGTGTTGGATAATATTTTCCACCATAATCATCCCGTAATCAACGCGATAAAAGCCTATGAAGAAGCAAGTGAATCGGGCGATGCAGAAACGCTGGGTAAGGCAATTATGAAAATGGATGAGTTGCATGCCTGGGATTTCGACAGTAAGGTGAAGCAGATACTCGGAAAACTTCAGATTCATCAGTTAGGGCAAAGCGCCGGCACCCTGTCAGGCGGACAACGAAAAAGAGTTGCCCTGGCCCGTACGCTGATTGATATCGGCTTTGAGCACAAGCACGTATTGCTGATTATGGATGAGCCTACGAATCACCTCGATATTGATACGATAGAGTGGCTTGAGAATTACCTGAACCAGGAAAAAGTTACCCTGTTGCTGGTTACGCACGACCGTTACTTCCTGGACGCTGTTTGCAATGAAATATGGGAAATGGAAGGAAGCCGGCTCCACATATACAAAGGAGACTATGAAAATTATATGGAAAAGAAGGCGGCAAGGGAAGAGCAGTTGGTTTCTACTATCGGGAAAGCGAAAAACTTATACCGGAAGGAGTTGGAGTGGATGCGGAAGCAGCCCAGGGCAAGAACCACTAAGTCTAAGAGCCGTATAGATGCATTTGCAGACGTGGAATCAAAAGCTAAGCAACGGATCCAAAACAGCCAGGTCAGCCTGCAGGTGAAAATGAACCGGCTGGGAGGAAAGGTTGCCGAGCTCAAGAAAGTTTACAAGTCCTTTGGAGACGCGGTTATTTTAAAAGGATTTGACTATACTTTTTCGAAAGGAGAAAGGATTGGAATGGTTGGTAAGAACGGTGCGGGCAAGACTACCTTTCTGAATTTGTTAATGGGGTTAGAACAGGCGGATAGCGGAAAGATCAATATTGGGGAGACCGTTGTGTTCGGATACTATTGTCAGCAGGGTCTGGAGGTGAAGGAGGATATGCGGGTTATCAACTACGTTAAAAATATAGCAGAAAATTTTCCTTTGGCTAATGGCGGGTCTTTAAATGCGTCCCAGTTTTTGCAATTATTCCTTTTTGAACCGGATCAACAACACACTTTCATTTCCAAATTGAGTGGCGGGGAGAAGAAAAGATTACTATTGCTTTCCATCCTGTTTAAGAACCCCAACTTCCTGATCCTGGATGAACCTACCAATGACCTGGATCTTCCCACTTTAAGTGTGCTGGAAGATTTTTTGAGTGAATACCAGGGATGCCTGTTGATCGTTTCTCATGACCGGTATTTCATGGATCGGCTTACTGATCATTTGTTCGTTTTTGAGGGAGCGGGCGCTATCAGAGATTTTCCGGGAAATTATACCCAGTACAGGTTATGGGAAAAATCCAGGGAAGAAAATGAAAAAAATGCCCGGGTGGATAAGCGGGTATCTGAAAACGCAGTAAATGCGGATCAGGAGGTTTCTTCCGCTAATCTGAATACCCGGAAAGCAAAGCCCAGCTATAAGGACAAGAGAGAGTTCCAAATATTGCAGGAAGAAATAGACGCCTTAGAAAAGGAAAAGTCGGAAATTACCGCGAAACTAAATAATGGCACACTCCCTTATGAGCAACTGGAGGCACTATCGGCAAGGATAGGGGAGATAGCCGCGCTTTTGGACACGAAAGAATTGCGCTGGCTCGAATTAAGTGAAATACTGGAGGGTTCATAGCCGAAAAAAAAGACTATTCCAGGTCAAATTCCACATTTAATACAAATCCTTTTCCCGGAGCGGTTTCTATATTCATTTTCCCCTGATAAAGCTCAATACGGTTTCGGATATTCCTTAGTCCAATACCGTTATTACCATCTACCGAGAGGTCGGACCCTTTTCCGTCATCAGTGATGGTAAGCATCACTTTATTTTCCATCTGCTCCAGATGAACAGTAACGTCACTCGCCTGTGCGTGTTTCACAATGTTATTTAACTGCTCCTGGATAATCCGGTAGAGCATGAGTTTTTGCCCGTCCTGGAGTTTGCTCTCGTCAAATTCAACGAGATCAATGCGTATGGTTAGGGGCTGGACTTCTTCAATCGTTTCTGCCAGACTGGAGAGTGAATGTTCCAACCCCAATTCGGCGAGGAGGGGAGGAGCAAGCGCTTTGGATAACGTTCGCAACTCGCTAATTACTTTATCAATATATTCATTACTCTTTTTGAGCAATCCGTCTCTGATTTGCTCGTTAGAGATAGCGTGTTCTATATAAAGCTTGGCGACGCCTAATAATTGATTCACATTATCATGCAGTTCTTCAGCCAGTTTTTTTCGTTCGTTTTCCTGTGTATCCAAAACAGTACGTGCTAACTGACGCTGGTATACGGCTTCTTTCTCCGCTAATTGTTGCTGAAGATGGCGCTGTTCCGTTACGTCGTGCATCGAAATAAGCAGTCTGAATGCTTTTCCATCACTATCGCGCAGGATGGAGAAAAAATCCGTGATGATTTTGTAGGTTCCGTCTTTACACCGGAAACGATACTCGTTCTGAATGGTACTGATGTGCTCTATTTTCAAAGCAGCTTCCATTTTATCCATAACCTTTTCCCTGTCGTCCGGATGAA
>JACFNM010000429.1 GCA_019454915.1 Chitinophagaceae bacterium | reverse complement strand
TTTCAAATTAGGCGAGGTGATCATGCAAACCAAATTAGGCGGCGGTACTTCCGGTTATTTCGGAAAACTGCGCGGAAGGGGACGCGCAGTAACCGATAATGGCAAGAGCAGCGGCGCCGTAAGCTTTATGCGGTTGTTTGATACCGCTATGGATACTATTTCCCAGGGCGGCGTGCGCCGGGGCGCTTTTGCCGCTTATCTTGATATTGACCATCCGGATATCCATGAATTTCTGCAAATCAAAAATATCGGGCATCCTATTCAAAACCTCTTCTTTGCGGTGTGCGTATCGGACTACTGGATGCAGGAAATGATTAATGGGGATAACGAAAAAAGGAAGACCTGGGCTTTGCTCCTGGAATGCCGGCAGCAGAAAGGACTGCCCTATATTTTTTTTACGGACAACGTAAACCGGAATCGGCCGCAGGTGTACAAAGATCAGAACTATATCATTAATGCCAGTAATCTCTGCTCGGAAATCATGCTGCCCAGCAAGGAGGATGAATCCTTTGTTTGCTGCCTTTCTTCCCTGAACCTGGAACTATATGACGAATGGAAAGAATCCGATGCGGTTCGTCTCGCGATCTTTTTCCTCGATGCCGTAATGCAGGAGTTTATTGTAAAAACGGAAGACAACCATTACCTCGCCAATGCCAATCGTTTTGCTAAAAACCATCGGGCACTGGGACTTGGGGTATTGGGATGGCATTCCTATCTGCAGAAAAACATGATCTCCTTCGAAGGCTTACAGGCCAAGCAACTGACTCACCAGATATTTGGCGATATCAGGGAACGCGCGGAAAAAGCAACGCAGGACCTCGCTTATATTTATGGCGAGCCTCCATTACTGAAAGGCTACGGACGAAGAAACAGTACACTGCTTGCGATTGCACCCACTACTTCTTCCTCCGCCATACTGGGGCAAACCTCGCCGGGGATTGAACCCTATAGCAGTAATTACTATAAAGCCGGGTTGTCCAAAGGCAATTTCATGCGACAAAATAAATACCTCAGGGAACTACTGGAAGAAAAAGGCATTGATAATGAAGATACCTGGCGGAGTATCATGCTCAATCACGGCAGTGTACAACACCTCTCCGAACTCAGCGCTCATGAAAAAGAAGTATTTAAGACCTTCAAAGAAATCAGTCAGTTGGAGATCATACAGCAGGCGTCTATCCGGCAAAAATATGTTGACCAGGGTCAGAGCCTGAACCTGAATATTCCATCTTCTCTTCCCATTAAAGAAGTAAACAAGCTCATCATTGAAGCCTGGAAGTTAGGGATCAAGTCGCTGTACTATCAGCGCAGCCAGAGTGTATCCAAAGAACTGGTCAATAGCCTGGTATCATGTAAGAGCTGTGAGGGATAGCACCTCTCGTTTTGCGAAAGGGGTGTGAAGGGGCGGCGAGCCTATCTATACGTAATCTCGCAGCTATCCGAAGTCTGAAGACTTCGGATCTTATATGTTCTCCCGGGACTCCGTCCCGTCCCGCCGCCGTGGCAGGTGTCCTCACGTACCACTCTCATCCGTAATCCTGCTACTGATTTGTGAGACGCGAAACAGGGCGCGGAACTGCGTGCTATCGTCACGCCCGTTTGTATATCCGCGGGTAGCTTTTGCGGCCGCTGCCGGCGGTAAATTACCCCTGTTCCAGCAGGAAAAGGGTATTTTTTGTGGTCGCTGCCGGCGGTAAACCACCTCTGTTTCAGCAGGGAAAAATGCATTTTTTACGTATCTTCGGAAAAGTATGACACCGGACTTGTATATACCGACATATACCATTAAGGATTGGAAACTTTGGGAAGGCGACTGGGAGTTGATAAAAGGGACTGCTATTGACATGAGCCCTGCACCATTGGTTAAACACCAGTTGATGGGGAGCAACCTGCTTACCTATTTTAATGTTGCGTTAAGAGAACATAAAACATTATGCAATTGTCATGTTTTATATGAGGAAGATTGGATCATTGATGAAACCAACGTAGTTAGGCCTGATATATTAATTGCCTGCGGCACCATAGACCCTGACGGACATATTACCAAACCGCCGGCATTGATTGTAGAAATCTTTTCAAAAAGTACCCGGTTAAAAGACAGAAATACCAAATTCAGTCTCTATGAGTTCTGCGGGGTAAAATATTATTTAATGGCAGACCCTGATAATCAGTCGCTGGAAGTTTATGAGTTGACTGATAATAAATAAAAACAAATTTTTCCTCCGTTCAGTTTTAAGCTAAGCGAAACCTGTTCTATTGGGTTTGATATAAAGGCGGCGTTGCAGGTGTAAGAGCGTTTTTTCTTCGCAGTCTCTACTCCGAATCCATCGTCGTGTTACGTGTCCCACGTACCACCCTCATCCGCTATCCACAATCTCCTGCTCCTGATTCGTGAAACACAAACCAGGGCGCGGGATTTGTTCCGGAAAAACCATTTATCCACGAATCACATTAGAAATATTTAACCGGAGATTGATCGCGCCTTTTGTCTCCATTAAAAACAACCGTTAGCCCTTAACTTTGTGGTGATACTAAAGAAAGGAGAACCATGAAAAAAATAGGATTTTTATCTTTCGGGCATTGGGGCAAGCATCCTTCATACCAAACCAGGTCAGCCGGTGATGCTTTACTTCAACACATCGAACTGGCGGTTGCGGCAGAAGAAACGGGCTTAGACGGCGCTTATTTCCGCGTGCACCATTTTGCCGCCCAACTGGGTTCTCCGTTTCCACTCCTCGCAGCCATCGGAACTAAAACCGGTAAAATAGAAATCGGAACGGCTGTTATAGATATGCGCTATGAAAACCCGTTATACATGGTTGAAGATGCCGGCGCTGCCGACTTGATCTCGGGCGGGCGTTTACAACTCGGCATCAGCAGGGGATCACCCGAACAGGTTGTAGACGGCTGGCGGTATTTTGGTTATGAGCCGGAGGAAGGTGAGGACGACGCAGCCATGGCACGGCGCAAGGCGCTCGATTTTCTTGAAAACCTAAACGGAATCGGTTTCGGGAAACCCAATCCCAACCCTATGTTTCCGAATCCGCCGGGACTATTACGCCTTGAACCTTATTCTGAGGGGTTACGTGACCGCATCTGGTGGGGATCGGGATCTAATGCAACTGCAATCTGGGCCGCTAAAATGGGCATGAATCTTCAAAGTTCAACCCTGAAAGACGATGAAAGCGGAAAGCCTTTTCACGTTCAGCAGGCAGAGCAGATCAGGCTGTACCGGGATGCCTGGAAAAAAGCGGGTCACCAG
>JACFNM010000428.1 GCA_019454915.1 Chitinophagaceae bacterium | reverse complement strand
TTACTTAGCGGCTGGGAATTATTTCAACCTTGGTTACTTTTATGACCAGGCGCAGCAGTCATACAAATCCTTAGCCTGTTACGATACTGCCTTTATTTTATCAGAAAAAGTTCCCGGTCGTGTGTCCACCGGTCTGGACGCCGCTTTGGGAAAAGCCAATATCTATTTCAAATCAGGAGATTACCAAAAAGAACTGGACGAGGCCAATCTGGGAATCTTCAGGGCTACCCAGGCAGGAGATTCTATTCGCATGCTTGATTTTCTAAATCATTCTACACAGGGCTATTTTTATCAGAATCAACTTTCAAAAGCCATAACGGACGTTGAAAGATCCATCGAATTAGCGAAAATACTCCGGCAGCCCTATCGCCTGGCCAGCGCGTATAAAATGAAAGGGTTTATCTATGCGCAATCAGGCGAGTATGCAATAGCCGAAACGGCATTTAAAAGTACCATTCATACAAGGCTAATGGCTGGTGATGCAGGTCAGGTGGCAGGAGACTATAACGATTTGGGAAATTTTTATCGTGATCATGTCAACGATTTGAAAAAGGCTGATATTAATTATGCTATTGCCGCTCAGTATGCCGAAAAAGAAAAAGACAGTACCCGCCTCGCACGTATCAGCATCAACAGGGCTTACACCGGATTGCTACAGGGTAATCTTCAACATGCTGGGAAATACCTGAGCCACGCTCTTTTTTATCTTCATCTGCCGGGAGGGCATTCCTTCCAGCAGAATCCTCTCCTAACACAACTGGGTTCAAAGGCTCTGCAGGAATTAACCTTCGTTGTATTTGAATGTAAAACGAGTTATCTACTGGAAAAATTTAAGCACACCGGAGATAAGGACTATTTGAACGTGTGTATTCAAACTGCACTGTTTACCGATTCGATTATTACCGGGATGCGGAATAATCAATTTACAGAACAAAGTAAATTATACTGGAGAAGCCGTACGAGGGGATTCTTCAGCTATGCTGTCGAAGCCTGCTATCTCGCTAAAGATGCACAGCATGCATTTTTTTTCATGGAGAAGAGTAAAGCGGTTGTCCTTAATGACCAAATCAGCGAATCAGGCGCCGGTTCCCTCCTGCCTCCTTCTGAAAGAGACCTTGAACAGGAATACATCAGCCGTTTACTGAACGCTCAAATGCAACTTGAAAAGTTGTCACCCGGGTCTGAAAATGTCCAAAGTCAGCAGGAAGAATGGCTACAACTTAAAAAATCTCATGAAGAATTCGTCCATTCGCTGGAAACGAGATACCCTCTTTATTATCAATATAAGTATGCATCCGATCCGCCTACCCTGGCAAGCCTGCAGGACTACCTCCTTAAACAACAGTCCACTTTTGTACATTATTTTTCCGGAGACAGCATCTTATATGTCTTAAAAATATCAGGGAAAGACGCTTCTATCTTCCGGCTGACATCAGGCGATGTTGACAAAAATGATATTGCCGCTTTTACTCAATGGTGTTCCGGTAAACAACGGCTTAACAATCAGTTCGAAGCATTTGCTTCCCTGGCACAAGAGTTATACCAACGCTTAGTCGCCCCTGTTAATCTGCAGGAGGGAAGGGTAATCCTATCCTTTGATCATTTTTTCCTTCCTTTTGAAATTCTTATGCGTGATAAACATAAGCACGATTATCTTCTGTATCATTATGTGTTCAGTTATGTGTACTCCGCACAATACCTGCTAAAAAGCCGGGAGACCATACCCGCCAAAGGTGATTTCATCGGGTTTGCCCCCGCTTCCTTCAATAGATCGCTGGGAGTTCCTCCACTACGGCATTCCATACAAGCTTTACAAAAATTAGCCAAACACTATTTCAACGCTAAGCTGTTCACAGGAGCTACAGCAACCCGACATCGCTTCATTACCGAAATAACGCAATACAACATCATCGGGTTGTTTTCTCACGCACTCAGCGACTCGGCAACCTCACAACCTTTATTGTACATGCAGGACTCGGTAATCTCGCTATCCGACCTGCAACTGATTCGCCGACCGGCTACCCAATTGGTGATGTTAAATGCATGCGAAACCAATATCGGCAAGGTAGCTACCGGAGAAGGTATCTATAGCCTGACGCGGGGGTTCTCTGCTCTGGGCATTCATGCGGTTTCTTCCACTATCTGGAAAGCCGATGAAGAAACGATATACAATATTTCGGAGAAATTCAACGAGTATATCATTAAAGGAATTCCCAAAGACAAAGCTCTACAACTGGCTAAAATTGAATTTATCAGGGAAAATGACCTGGAAAAACAGCTACCCTATTATTGGGGAAACATCATTCTAACCGGGAATACGAATCCGGTGCTGCTCATTAAATCAACGGACTCATCCTCCTACAATATCATCATCCCTCCTTTACTATTGGTGTTAGCAACAGGCATCATTTTCTTTTTCTTCAAAAGAAGAAAATCATCGTAATCACCCTGATTAATCTGTTTCCACAGAGATTCTCCGTATCCCGTCGAGGAGCTAAAACTTAAACCCTATGGAAGCGCCAACTCCTATATTACTCCATTTACTTTTATCCGCTTCCACTCCCTCTACCCGGGGATTGATTTTGTATAGCCCTGCCTGACCGTTGATCTGTAAAAGGAATCCGGACTTTAGCTCGTAACCCAGTAAAACATTCCCTCCGAAATCCCAGGGTTTAACGAAGTAGGCTGAATTTAGAAAAGCAGATGCATATTCTACGGCCGTAATCTTTTCCTTAAAAACCGCATCCAGCTCTATGGCAGCATTACCGGATTTAATTTTATTTTTTCCGGCAATTGCGTATGCAACATAGGGACCGGCGCCCACCAATAGTTTTCCGCCTCCCAGTCTTGGTTTTAACAACAGGTTCAGCGGCAATTCGATATAGGATAATGTCTGTGTTTGTTTTACGTCTCCATTATTCTTCTGAGCCCCTTTGGTGGTATAAAAAAGTCCGGGCTGTAAATAGAACAGTTCCGAAACCAACAGGTCTGCCGTCAGTCCGGCATGAAATCCGGGCTGCCAGTCATATTCCAGCTTTTTCCCTAAGAAATCATCACCGTAAATTTTTTGCAGATTTGCGCCGGCTCTAACTCCAACGGTAACCAGCTTCTCTTCTACGGTTTGCGCATGAACGCCCGCAGTAAAGGATAATAATAAGGCAGTTAACAGGACGAATTGTTTGTGCATAATGGGTAAGTTATTAAGTGCCGTGTTCCCTTCCGATCAGCGCGTCCGCCGCTGCCTAATGATGGCGTCCGGCGGCTCC
>JACFNM010000427.1 GCA_019454915.1 Chitinophagaceae bacterium | reverse complement strand
TGTGAGAAGTTCGCTTTTGAATGATAAACTGAATATAGATATATCGGGTTACCAAATGAATCTGACTGACGCTATTCTTCCCTTTTACAATCAATATGGGGGGCAGAGCTATCGCAATTCGGGGAATACCAATCAGAAGGGAATAGAAGCTACACTGTATTATGAAGCCATCAACCGGGAAACGGGATTCATTACGCTCCTGAAACCCTGGGTGACTTTTGCGTACAGCAATTATCGCTTTAAAAATTATGTAGAAGAATCTTTTGATTATGGATCGGGCGAAGTGATAAAGAAAGATATTTCCGGAAATAAAGTAACCGGCGTATCACCCAATATGATAAATGCGGGAGCAGATATTGAAACCTCGAATGGTTTGTATTTTAATACGGTATTGAATTATGTCAGTAAAACGCCCGTCAACGACCTGAATACATATCACCAGGATAGTTATACCCTGCTGGCGGCAAAAATAGGCTATCAGTTTGCGGTTGAAAGCATCAGCCTGGATGTATTTGCGGGAGGCAACAACCTGTTGAATCAAAAGTATTCTTCCTGGGTAAGCTTCAATGCGGATGCCAATAGTCTTCCGCCGCAATTCTTTAATCCTTCTCCCGCAACTAACTTCTACGGAGGCGTCAGCCTGAAATACCATTTCAATCATTAACCTTAATGCTTACGATGAACATGAAAAAACTATTCTTATATAATTTGATTTTAGGGTTGTTCGTTTCCTGCTCCACTCATCAACCCTCCGACGAGATTCCGCTTTTGTCCAACGCCGGGAATGATGCCTCCTGTGTTTTTCTCACGAATGATGATTCGGGAAACCCAGTTGTCAGCTGGGCGGAGACAGATAGCGCCGGCGGCAAGTATTTTTATTTTTCTTTTTGGAATGGTGCGGAAGGGAGATTTGACGAAAAAATGAATATCCCCATTCCTCAAAATACGAGTATCCATGATGAAGGAATGCCCAAGATTGCTTTTAAAGCCGATGGTACCATGATCGCCACTTTCGAGACTTCCGTACCGGTGCCCGGCTCCAAATGGGGTAAGGGGGATATTGAATATTCCACGTCGGCGGACAGGGGAAAAACCTGGACGAAGCCCGCATCGGTACAGGCGGCGTATCCGTATGAGGGTTCTATCAATTACTCGGGTATTGTCCGCTTAGACGACGGGGAATTAGGGATGGCCTGGTTGGGTACCAATACCGGAGGAGTTGCGGGCCGCCCCGTATTGTTTGCTAAAACTACCAGCGAAGGTGCATTTACCAGGGCAATTTTGGTTGATTCGGCGGCTTGCGAATGTTGCCGTATTTCCCTGAGTACCGATCACAAAGGCGGTGTAAACGTGGTATTCAGAGATTTGCTGCCGGGGTCCGTTAGGGATATTTCCATAGTACGTTCGGAAGACAATGGTCTCACCTTCTCCCGCACCGCTTCTTTTAGTAAGGATCACTGGGTAGTGGAAGGGTGCCCCGATAACGGGCCTGCGGTAACCGGAAATGCCAACGGTACTTACGCGGCCTGGTATGCGGGTTCCTCCGCCAATAAAAGCGGCGGCTTATTTTATGCAGTAGTGGATGGAAATAATAACACCACCAAAAGATTACTTACTCCTGACGGAAAATTTATCCAGTTATGCCTGATGCCTGACGGTACGCGGATAGCGGGATATAACGAAAGCTATCGTGAAAATGATTCGATCTATAACCGGATTGTTATCGGAAAAATAGACAATAACGGATATTTCTATAAGGTGGCGACACCGCCGGGGTCACGGGGATTTTATCCGGTTGTAGCCTCCGCGGGTAAGGAGCAGGTAATCATCGCCTGGAAGGATAACAAAAGAGTATTTTACCGGGCAGTTGCGGTAGCCGAAATAAATACAGAACTGCCGGAGGATGGTTTTGAATTTTCGAAATGGAGCAATGATGCCGGCAGAAAAGTAGAAGTTTCTAATGACACCGACCCCGCCTGCGGAATGAAATTAATCGGGCAAATGGCGAGGGATACGGTGATGAAAGAGGGTAATATTATCGGTTTTTGTAGCCCGAAATGCAGGAAGAAATACACGGAAGCCTTGTGATTTTTTCTGAACCTAAATTATATGTATTCGTTTTCATAAGATAGATATATAAAAGTATAAAGTTAGGTTAGTCTAATTAAAAAGATTATCTTTGTAAGTAGATAAAAATCCTACGGACTTTATACATCATGTCAGATATGAAAGCGATTTTATGGTTAGCCAGCCTGTTTTCGGTGATCATTGTTTCAGGATATGGACAAGGAGGCTCGATTTCGGGTAGAGTGATGAGTAATGGGGGTGTTATTTCTTCGGCGACGGTGGTCTTAGAAAATACGAGCTATGGGGCTATTACTGACACCAACGGAAAGTTTATCCTGAATAGCATCCCTCCAGGAAATTATATACTGAGCGTGAGTTTTGTGGGCTTTGAAGACCATGTGGAAGCCATCACCATCACCAACCGGGAATCGAAAGTACCGGATATTGTCTTAAAGCCGCGAAGTGAGGCATTAAGTGAGGTGATTATCACGGGGGTTACGCGTCAAACACTGATTCGGGAAAACCCCATTCCCGTAAAAGCGATTACGACAAAAGAGATTAATCTCACAACGGAAAGTAATATTGTAGATGTATTGTCGGTGCTTACGCCGGGGATGGAGGTGGTGAAGACGGGCCCGAATATTTCCAAACCTTTAATACGTGGTTTGGGATACAACCGGGTGCTGACGCTTTACGACGGCATCAGGCAGGAGGGGCAGCAGTGGGGGGATGAACATGGGTTAGAAGTAGATAATTACACTATAGAACGTGCTGAAGTGATCAAGGGGCCCGCCAGCTTGCTTTACGGATCGGATGCCCTCGCGGGGGTGGTCAGTTTGTTTCCGTATATCCCGAAAGGAACAGATAAGAGGATCCATGGGAACCTGACAAGTGAATACCAGACAAATGATGGATTAATCGGTAATGGACTTAGGATAGGATATGGTGACGAGCATTGGGTATTTTCCCTCCGTGGCTCGTACCGGATGGCCAAAGACTATAAGAATCCCGTTGATGGACGCGTTTACCTGACGGGTTTTAAAGAAACAAATTTTTCTTCTCTTGCGGGGTACAAATCGGCTAAAGGCTACACGCACCTGAATTTCACTCTTTACAACAACCGGCAGGGAATTCCGGACGGAAGCCGGGACTCCGTTACCAGGAGGTTTACCAGGCAAATCTTTGAAGCGGACCTGGACGAG
>JACFNM010000426.1 GCA_019454915.1 Chitinophagaceae bacterium | reverse complement strand
CCAGCTTACCATTTCTACAGGACATCGATCGCACCCGTTAAATTCGCTGGGATTATCACCCATGACCATCCTCCATTCATACTGTGTCACGGGATATTTATTGATGGCAAAACCATCAATGACTATCTCGTTTTCCGGTTTTTCGTCTGCTTCTCCGGATATATTTCCCATTATAAATCTGCCGCCGGTCACCCACACCATGTTGTTCGCTATACTGTCCAGCCATCCTGGCGAAGATGCAGGTTTTATAATCCTTTCGGGTTTTGGCTTCTTTCCCCTGCCTTTTTTCACTGCGTTCTGAGCCGTCACCCCCCCGGTCATCGCAGTACAAATGGCTATAACTAATACTATACGGATTGTTATTCGCATATAATAATGTCCTTTATTCCAAATATAAGGATTTGAAATTTGAAATTTAAGGCCATCATGGTTAATTGCATCTCTTTCCATAAGGCGTTAATCTGCGGTAAACCGATTATTCGAACAGGCGGCCGGCAGATTCACTTCTATGTCAAACATCGCTGATACATTTATTCGAGCGGAGTCTTGTAAGAACGTAGAAAATCTCTTTATTCAAGACGGAGTCTTGTAAGAACATAGCAAATCCGTAGTCTGGAGACTACGGATAGCGTTAAGACTACGGATAGCGTTATAACCTTATAACCACAAAAAAATCCCGCTTCGTTTGAAAGCGGGATTCGATTTATTCTTGTTAGACGAATGAGATTGATTAATATCCCATGCCACCCATATCAGGTGCACCATGACTGTGAGGAGCTGCTTCTTCCTTCTTCGGTTTATCAGCAATCACACACTCAGTCGTAAGCAACATGCCGGCAATAGAAGCGGCATTTTCCAGCGCTATACGGGTTACCTTGGTGGGGTCAATTACTCCGGCTTTGAACAAACCTTCGTAAACTTCGGTCCTGGCGTTGAATCCAAAATCTCCCTTTCCTTCCTTCACTTTTTGTACCACAATACTTCCCTCGATTCCGCCATTCACCACAATCTGGCGCAATGGCTCTTCAATAGCTCTTCTTACGATAGAAATACCGGTTAATTCGTCTTCATTTAATCCCCGGAATTTTTCCAGTGATTCAATAGCGCGGATGTAGGCAACACCACCTCCCGGAACGATTCCTTCTTCAATAGCCGCACGCGTAGCATGTAAAGCATCATCCACACGGTCTTTCTTTTCCTTCATTTCTATTTCTGTAGTAGCTCCTACGTGCAATACCGCAACACCACCACTCAATTTGGCCAAACGTTCCTGTAATTTTTCTTTATCATAGTCGGAAGTCGTAACCTCAATCTGTGCTTTGATTTGGTTCACGCGGGCAACGATATCCGCTTTCTTACCCTTGCCGCCAACAATTGTAGTATTATCTTTGTCAATTACCACTCTTTCAGCTTTCCCTAAAGCAGGGAGGTCAACACCCTCTAACTTATGTCCCATTTCTTCACTGATTACCGTTCCGGCAGTGAGGATAGAAATATCGGTCAGCATTTCTTTTCTTCTGTCGCCAAATCCGGGAGCTTTTACAGCGGCTACCTTAAGGGTACCCCTCAATTTGTTCACTACCAGCGTAGCCAGCGCCTCTCCTTCCAAATCTTCAGAGATGATCAGTAAAGGAGCGCCCTGTTGAGCCACTTTTTCCAGGATATGAAGGATATCCTTCATTGCACTGATTTTCTTATCATAGATAAGGATATAGGGCTTTTCGAGTTCGGCCTGCATTTTCTCACTATTGGTTACAAAATAGGGAGAAACATACCCACGGTCAAACTGCATACCTTCAACCACTTCTACTAAGGTTTCCGTACCACGGGCTTCTTCAACAGTGATAACTCCGTCTTTACCCACCTTGCCGAAAGCCTCAGCAATCAGCTTACCAATATTTTCGTCGTTATTGGCAGAGATAGTGGCTACCTGCTGAATCTTTTTGCTGTCAGAACCCACAGCCTGGGATTGTCCCGCAAGATGCTCAACCACTTTTTCCACGGCTTTGGTGATGCCACGCTTCAGGTCCATTGGATTAGCGCCTGCTGCCACATTTTTTAACCCTTCACTGATTAAAGACTGTGCCAAAACCGTTGCAGTGGTGGTACCGTCACCGGCAATATCCGCAGTTTTGCTGGCCACTTCTTTAACCATTTGTGCTCCCATGTTCTCAATGGGGTCTTCCAGTTCTATTTCCTTAGCCACAGTAACGCCATCCTTGGTAACCGAAGGAGCGCCAAATTTCTTTTCCAGAACCACATTACGTCCCTTGGGACCGAGTGTTACCTTTACCGCATTGGCAAGGACGTCAACGCCCCTTTTCATCCTGTTGCGGGCTTCTATTTCAAAAAACAATTGTTTTGCCATAATTAAAATAATTTGAAAATTAAGTTTGAATTAAAATATTCGATTCTCCTGTTTTACGGGATTTGTCCAGAACTGCATTAAATAATTGCCAATATGTCCGATTCTCTCATAATGAGATAATCAGCCCCGTCAATCGTAATTTCAGTACCGGAATATTTACCGTATAAAACCGTATCGCCGGATTTTACGCTTACCGGTTCATCCTTCTTTCCGGGTCCTGCTGCAACCACGGTTCCACGCTGTGGCTTTTCTTTAGCTGTATCTGGAATAATAATGCCGCCGGCAGTTTTTTCTTCGGCAGCAGCGGGCTTAACAATCACCCTGTCATGAAGTGGAGTTACATTGAGCTTTTTAGCCATAGTTAATTATTTTTTTAATAATTAAAGATTAGAGTTAAAAATCTTTAAGACAGCGAGACATGAACGAATAATATGCCAAAGCCCCCGACCGGAAAAAATTTCAGGTTTTGGTACCCAAAAAAGGGGAATCCTTCGGGTTGTCAGTAATTATTAAAATACACTATGCCATATTTGCACAATCCGCTGACACCTATCCGAAAAAATTTCAGGCGGGCTGCATTTCAAAATCCCTATCTTCGCACCCGCATAATAAGTTCTTTAAGGATGATTAGCAGAAGAAATATACGGGTAAAAGTGATGCAAACCCTATATACCATTGAAACGGTTGAAGATCAGAAAGACAAGGCAAGAAGGTTATTAGATAAACATCTGGAACAATCCCGGCAGTTGTTTGTATATCTGCTGCATTACCTTACGGAAGTAGCCCGCTATGCCGAGCAGGATGCTCACCACCGGTCTTCCAAACACCTGCCCACCGCGGAAGACCTGAATGTAAATATCAAGATTGCGGGAAATGAAATCGTCTGGAAGTTATGGGACGACCCCTCTTAC
>JACFNM010000425.1 GCA_019454915.1 Chitinophagaceae bacterium | reverse complement strand
CCACGCGTTTCTCCTTTTTTAAGGTTTCGGAGACTGCCGCTGTAGACACGGCCCTGGAAATGCAAAAGCATGTTGATGCCCCGACAAAAAAAGGGGAGGCACTCATGGCAAAGCATGAGGTCATGGTGCCGGGGGATCGACAACAGGGGAACAAAAAAGAGGTGGAAACGCAGCAGCCCGCAACGGTCAGCGGAGAATACCGCTATAAGCCGGAACAGATTGATTGGGAGACGATGTCCAATCTCGGATTAGGCAGAGAAAAACTTGAGAAAATGAATCTGCTGGATCCTCTGCTCAGGGGCTTTAAAACTAATGTACTGGTACCTGTCAGTCTGAATCTTGGAACTGTCATCATCCGATCGGATGCAAGGCTCTCATTGCAACCGGGAGACGATGGACGGGCAACGGTTGCCATTCATTGCATACGGAAGGAGCCGGAACTCAATAAGTTGTTTTTCGGGCATGAGTTTACCGGGGAAGATAAAGACAACCTGCTTAAAACGGGTAATATGGGTAGGGTTGTAGATCTTAAAAATCCCAAAACGGGTGAAATTATGCCCTCCATTATAAGTGTGGACCGGCTGACCAATGAACTGGTAGCCCTGCGAACGGATAAGATGAGGATTCCTGAAGAGATCAAAGGTGTGAGGTTGGATGATACGCAGAAGCGGACTTTGATGGAAGGTAAGCCGCTTGATATAAAGGGAATGCTCTCCAAAAAAGGTCAATTGTTTGATGCGGGGATTCAATATAATGCCGATAAGCGATCTATAGAATTCCTGTTTGACAGGAGTAACTCAAATAAACAAGTCCAAAAGAATGGGGAAGTGCGGGAAGCACCCCGTATCGTGAGGGGAAAAGAACTTAGTGAGGAGCAGTATCAGAAATTCAGGGATGGGGAGCGCATTTATATTCCTGATCTGGTTACCAGGGAAGGTAAAGAATACAAAGGCTATCTTAAGTTTAACAGGGAGACCGGTGGGGTGGATTTTTCATTCAACAATCCTGATAAGCTGAAGGAAAAAGTGCAGCCGGCTAATAAAAAAGCAACCGGGGCGACGGTCAATTCAGAACATACAGCCAGCGAAGCAAGCCAAAAAGAAAAAGAACCGAAAAGCAAGAAGCAACAGGAGCTAAAACCTGCCAGATCACGAGGTATAAAACGGTAGCCTGGAAATTCAATGGGATATGAAAGTAATTATTGCAGAAAAACCGAGTGTTGGAAGGGAAATAGCCAGCCTGTTGGGAGCCAATGAGAAAAATGAAGGTTACCTGGCAGGCAATGGCTATTACGTTACATGGGCATTCGGTCATCTTATAGTTTTGGGAATGCCGGAAGATTATGGCATTACGGGGTTTCAAAAGAAAGCCTTACCAATACTGCCTTCGCCCTTTATATTGACGGTGCGAAAGGTAAAGAAAAATAAGGAGTATATAACCGATGATGGGGCCCTAAAGCAACTGAAAGTTATAGAGCAGCTTGTCAAACGGTGCAGTAGTATCGTTGTGGCGACGGATGCCGGGCGGGAAGGAGAACTTATTTTCAGATATATTTATAAGTACCTCAAATGCCAAAAACCGTTTGAACGTTTGTGGATCAGTTCATTGACTGAGCGCGCGATTCGTCGTGGCTTTGACGGTCTCAGACCGGGCAATGAATATAACGGACTTTACGATGCGGCGCAGGGTAGAAGCTGCGCCGACTGGCTGGTAGGCATCAATGCCTCACAGGCGCTGACCATAGCGGCCGGCGGCGATACCTATTCCCTTGGTCGGGTACAAACGCCTACCCTGGCCCTGATCTGTAGCAGATACCTTGATGTAAAAAGTTTTAAGGTTCAAAAATACTGGCAGATCGGGTTGGGGCATCTCAAAGACTTCCTGGCTTTTAAAAGCTTTTCGAAGAGCAAATGGGAGGATAAGAGCCTGGCAGACGACACACTTAAATCCATACTTCGAACTGGCGTTGCAACGGTAAAGGATGTACAGGTAAGGGAAGTTGCTGATCCGCCACCCTTATTGTACAACCTTACAGCACTGCAAAAGGAAGCTAATAAGAAGCTGGGTTTTTCGGCGGAAGAGACCCTGAACATAGCCCAGGGTCTTTATGAAAAAAAGTTCATTACCTATCCGCGTACCGGCAGTAAATACATTCCTGAAGACATATGGACTGAAATCCCCGGTCTTGTAAGAGCCCTGGATGCAGTGGAAAAGTTTAGGTCTGCCACGGCAAAGCTAAAGTGGGGGCAATTCAATAAGAGAATTGTAAATGAGGTAAAGGTGACAGATCATCACGGACTGCTTATCACGGAAAAAATTCCGTCAGCATTACCTGCTAAAGAAAACCTGATATATGAGTTGATCGCTTTTCGTTTGCTAGAGGCTATTGGTCAACCTTGTAAAAAGGAGATCACTGACATAACCATGCAGGTGTGGCATCACGAATTTGTTTCAAAAGGCTGTAAGATACTGGACCCGGGGTGGAGGGCCGTTAAAGGTGATTTTTCTGATGAAGAAACGGAAGTCCTGCAGCCATTACCTGAGATCAAAGCGGGTGATGAGTTGAAAATAAAAGGCGCCCAGGTTGTGGAAAAGAAAACCAAGCCACCGACGCATTATACCGAAGCCGGTTTGTTGTCGGCTATGGAAAATGCCGGAAAAGAGATAAACGACAAAGAAAAGAGAAAAGCGATTGAAGGCATTGGCATCGGTACGCCTGCCACAAGAGCTGCTATTATTGAGACGCTGCTTACCCGTAAATACATCAAACGAGACAAAAAATCACTTATCCCTACGGAAAAAGGCCTTATGGTGTATGAGCTGGTAAAAAACAAAAAAATTGCCGATGTAGCAATGACAGCCGAGTGGGAAATGGCTTTGCAGAAAATTGAGAATAATGAATTAACAGCAGATTCATTTCACAAAGAGATGGAAGCCTATGCAACTGCTATTACAAATGAACTTTTAAAAACTTTGGTAAACATGGAAAAGATACCTGAATTATTATGCCCTAAATGCAAGAAACAGCATTTGATCATCCGGGATAAAATTGTTAAATGCCCGGACGAGGAATGCAATTGGGTGCAATTCCGGAATGTCTGCGGAGTTCAGATCAGCACCGCTGACATTGAAAGTCTGGTCGTCAATGGCAAAACATCTCTTATAAAAGGGATGAAGAGTAAAGCGGGGAAAACATTTAATACATATATCAAATTAAATGATGACTACAGCACCTCTTTTGAATTTGAAAACAGAAAAGCAACTACCCTTGCCCGTCCTCGTTTGTTACGAGGAA
>JACFNM010000424.1 GCA_019454915.1 Chitinophagaceae bacterium | reverse complement strand
GGACAACAGAATGGGACCGTTAGTGGACTGAATCAAAGTGCGTTTTATCAGATCAAGATCAGATCTGAAATCCTGAGCAAATCGTACATTGATTGGGAAGCGTTCACGTCCCTCTATGGTCTGGCTCACATCCACTCCGCCTACGGCGGTCCGCAAAACATTATTGACCTGATTGGCTGTCAATCCATATCGTCCCAGAGCTTTCTTTTTGATTTTAACATCCAAAAATTTCCCACCTGTTAACGGTTCAGGGTAGAGATCTGCGACACCCGGAATGCCTTTTAACTCTGAAGCAATGGTCTGTGCCACCACGTCAAGCGTATCTACATTTTGTCCAAAAATCTTTACGCCCACATCCGTTCTAATTCCCGTATTCAGCATATTGATTCGGTTGATGATGGGTTGTGTCCAGCCGTTGGTTACGCCGGGGATTTTGAGCTTTTCATTGAGTTCTGCCACTAATTTATCCTGCGTCATTCCCGGACGCCATTCACTTTTGGGTTTGAGCCGGATGATTGTTTCCACCATATTGATGGGTGCGGCATCGGTAGCCGAATTGATTCTTCCGGCTTTCCCCAATACATTTTCGACCTCCGGGGTTTGCGCAATTATTTTATCCTGAATTCTTATAATCCGCTTCATTTCTGCATTGGAGGCATCGGGCAAAGCCACCGGCATAAACAAAATGGTTCCTTCGTTCAGCGGAGGCATAAATTCGCTTCCCAATCTGGTCATGATAAAGGCAGACAAAAGCAAAGCTAAAATTCCGATGCCCAAGACCGTTTTCTTCCATTCTAAGCACCACCTTAACAGCGGTTCGTATAAACGGGTAAAAAAATGACTGACCGGATTCTTACTTTCCGGTTTCATTTTTCCCTTCATCAAAATGGCCATTAATACCGGTATCAGAGTAACGGTTAAAATAAGCGACGCCACCATTACTAAAGTTTTTGTCCATACTAACGGGTGAAACATTTTCCCTTCACGTCCGGACAATAAAAACACCGGCAAAAAGGTGATGATGATGATCAGCACCGCATTGATCACCGGCCGGCCTACCTGTTGGGCTGCATATTTGATGGTGTCCAATCTTTTCTTTTCTTGATAATTATCTTTCTCTTTCATGATGTTATTCTTGATTTTCAGTAAGATGGCGATGTGCATTTTCCACCATCACGATTCCGTTGTCCACAATGACTCCAATGGCAATGGCTATTCCGCTCAAAGACATAATATTGGATGAAAAGCCCAGCCATCGTATCCAGATAAAGCTGATGAGAATGGCAATAGGAATGGTTAGCATCACCACTAAGGCACTTCTGAAATGATAGAGAAATACAAAGATGACCAGGCACACCAATACAATTTCTTCAATGATGGTACGCTGAATACTTTTGACCGAGGCTTCTATCAGATCGGTGCGGTCGTATGCCGTTTTGAAGGAAACGCCTTCAGGCAGTCCTTTCGCCACCTCTGCCATTTTTATTTTTAATGCTTTAATCACAGCATCAGCATTTTCACCTTGCCTCATAATCACCACGCCGCCCACAGCCTCTCCATCGCCGTTATCGTCCAATATACCGAGACGTTCTGCTCCGCCAATTTGTACCTCTCCCAAATCTTTGATACGGATGGCGGTTGCGTTTTGGGTAGCCACAGAAATATCGGCAATCTCGTCTGTCCCCTTGATATAGGCCAAACCTCGCACCATCAGCTTGGTGCCATTCAGTTCAAATACCCGTGCCCCCACATCGTTGTTATTTTGTTGGACAGCACTGATGACCTGATCAATCGTGAGGTGGTAATAATCTAATTTGTGCGGGTCTAAAGTGATTTGATATTGCTTTTCGTACCCTCCGAAAGAAGCTACTTCGCTGACGCCGGGCACGGTTTGCAAAGCAAATTTTACATACCAATCTTGCAGGGTGCGCAGTGTGCCGGGGTCATAACCTTTGGCATCCAAGGTGTACCAATATACCTGACCCACGCCGGTGGCATCAGGACCCAGGGTAGCCGTTACTCCTTCGGGAAGCGATTTTTGTGCTTGATTTAGACGTTCCAACACGCGATCTCTTGCCCAGTACAAATCCGCATCATCATTAAAAATGATATAAATAAAGCTCATTCCGAACATGGACACCGCGCGGATGTCTTTGACTTTGGGAATGCCTTGTAAGTTAGTTTCCAGGGGAAATGTGACCTGATCTTCAATGACCTGCGGACTTTGCCCCATCCATTCGGTAAAAACCACCACCTGATTGTCCGACAGATCGGGAATGGCATCTACCGGGGCTTTGACGAGCGAATAAGCTCCATAAATAATTAAACCTAAGGTTATTGTGAGTACAATAAACCGGTGATCCATTGACCACGCAATAATTTTATTGATCATAATTTTCTTTTCTGATTTGAATAAAAAACAGTCTTTCTTACCGGAAGATCATCCGATAAAAATCGATGGCAGAAAAGAGCTTACAAATGAGTACTCACCGTCAGTTCTTCTGCGGTAAATGCATAAAAAGCTCTTTCAGTTGCTGAAAGAGAATTTTCAAATCAGAAAAGATTCGTCGCGTATAAACAAGGGAAGGTTACCCCAGAGCGGCGGTCGGGATTTTAGATAAGCGTTGTTTGTATCATCCGACTTCTGTACAACCTGAATGAAGGCCGTAGAAGAAGGAGGAATTAAGGCTGGCTGTAAGACGGGTATCGTCAAAGCCAGCTCCGCACTACTTTGCTGTTGTGCATCCTGTATCTTAAAGGAATGAACAACGTGATCGCAGCAGTTTAGATGATTTTTTGGGGTGTCGGATTTCTTTAAGCTATTAGAAGCCTCGGCATCTGTGCCTAAATGGAATTGTACAGAAGACAGTTCTCCACAACAGTAAAATGAATCTACCGAAACTCCGCTAATCGCGGGTAAGTAGATTAACAATAGTAATATGGAAAATAGTTTCTTCACAATTACAAAGCTACAAATTTTATGATACCTCTTTAATTTTTCAAGCTCTTTTATTAGTAATTCACCTCCTTATTGGTGTGAGACGTCTTATTGGTTTTTGTCATAGAATGATACTCCTTCATCATCGCCATGCAGTTCTTCATCATGCTCTGGCGGGTAGAATCATTTTTCACAGAACTCATCTGATTCATCATTCCTTTATTCATCATCTTACCCTTCGTCATGCCATCTTTCATCATGGAAGGATTATTCATCATTGCCATGCAGTTCTTCATCATATTTTTAGGGGTGGAATCTTCAGGCATACTTTCCATCATGCTCATCATCATAGGTGAGCGCTGCAT
>JACFNM010000423.1 GCA_019454915.1 Chitinophagaceae bacterium | reverse complement strand
ACCGTCTCCGCACTTCTCACTTCACCCTCCATCAACAGTCCAAACATTCTCTTTTCAACCGGGAAAAATTTAGCGATCACCGCCGTGGAAGCGTGTGCCCGGTGAGCGGTTCCAAAGGCGTCGTTGACATACACATCTCCTAACTCCGATAGCTTTCTCGCAAAACCCTCATCTCCCTGTTCCTCTTCTTTGTGAAAACGAAGGTTCTCCAATAACAGCACTTCGCCGGGCTTCATCATAGCGGCCGTAGTGAAAGCCTGTTCCCCTATACAATCATTGGCGAATAAAACGGTTCTGCCGCCTAAGAGTGTGCTCAGGTGATTCACGAGAGGTCTTAATGAGAATTTCTCTTCAGGTCCTCCTTTGGGTCTCCCAAGATGGCTCATCAATATCACCATCCCTTTATCGTCCAGAATCTTCTGAATCGTAGGTATGGCGGCCCGCATACGGGTATCATCGGTAATCTCCAATTGGTTATTGAGCGGCACATTAAAGTCCACCCGTACCAATACTTTCTGGTCTTTAAAATTGCAGGATGAGAATTTAGACATAAAATTGTTCAATTTAAGGATACGAACAGAAACGATCCATCACAGAAACATCAGGAAAAAAGCGAAACTCATTATTCCATTCTTCAGTTCCTTCAATCCCGTTTCGGGATTTTATAGACTGAAGTACTAAGCAGTATTTAAGGAGTATTCCGGTTTTTCATGACATCGAAATACTCCTTAAACCCGCCATCACCAGCTTCAAACAAAAAGAATCTTATTTTATCAGCCTGGCGAAATAATATACGGTACGAACCAATTGGTTCACATAGCTCATTTCATTGTCGTACCAGCTTACTGTTCTTACGATTTGTGTATCTCCTACTGTCAACACTTTGGTTTGAGTTGCGTCAAACAGCGATCCGTAACTCATCCCAATGATGTCGCTGCTTACAATAGGATCATCTATATATCCGTATGATTCATTAGAGGCTTCCTTCATGGCGGCATTCACTTCATCCACGGTCACTTTTTTGCCCAGCAGACAGGTTAACTCGGTTAAGGAACCCGTCAGTACTGGAACGCGCTGTGCGCTGCCATCCAGTTTACCTTTCAGACCGGGCAACACCAATCCAATAGCTTTTGCCGCCCCGGTAGTGTTTGGAACAATATTCTGTGCAGCCGCTCTTGCCCTGCGAAGATCGCCTTTGGGATGCGGAGCATCCTGCGTGTTCTGGTCGTTGGTATAGGCATGGATAGTAGTCATCAAGCCGTTCAATATACCGAATTTTTTATCCAGCGTATCGGCCATGGGCGCCAGACAGTTGGTGGTACAGGAAGCACAACTGATAATGGTTTCGCTGCCGTCTAAGATATTATGGTTTACGTTAAATACAATTGTCTTGAGGTCGCCGGTGGCAGGCGCTGAAATCACCACCTTTTTGGCTCCGGCTTTCAGGTGAGCAGATGCTTTATCTTTATCGGCAAAAAAACCTGTACACTCTAACACAACATCCACCTGATGAGTGCCCCAGGGAATTTGAGCAGGATCTTTCTGAGCATATATCTTTATCTCCCTGCCATTCACAATAATAGAATTGTCGGTAGACTCTACCTCTGCATTGAAGCGCCCCTGCGCCGTATCATATTTTAATAAATGTGCCAGCACTTTAGGGCTGGTTAAATCATTGATAGCCACTACTTCAATTCCTTCTTTGGCTGATATCTCGCGATATACCAAACGTCCTATCCTCCCAAAACCGTTAATTGCGACTTTAACTGTGCTCATTGTTTAATTTATTTAGCTTTTAAAATTGAGATGCAAATTTACAACATCCGTGTTATATACCACTAAGAAATGATTTAGGGGTAAAAGCTGCGCCAATAAGTTTTGCAAATCAGCTACAGCAGGCGATTGATAACTATTTTTAAAAAGTTTTGGAAGGATATACCCGTAACTATATCTTTGCACACCTAAAATTGATAACGGCCCGTTCGTCTAGGGGTCAGGACGCCAGGTTTTCATCCTGGAAACAGGGGTTCGATTCCCCTACGGGCTACGAAGCAAGAGACCCGGCCAAAAGCCGGGCTTTTCATTTCTTACGCTTCCTATAAAATCTATTCCCCTACCTGATCGTCTTAGCTTAACTTTAATTTGTCGTAAATTCCATAGTCATTTACCTTCTAAATTTTAATTTAAAGCGGTTTGCATTCAAGTATCAACATACCCGAATTTATAACCGGATTAAATTCCGATCAGGTAGAAGCCGCACGAAAAAGATACGGAGCAAATAAACAAATCACGGCGCGCCAGCGATTATGGTGGAGAATTTTGATCGAAATGCTGAAGGAGCCCATGCTTCTGTTGCTTATCTCAATAACCATCCTTTACTTTTTTATTGGTGATTTCGGTGAAGCCTATTTTATGCTGGCTGCAATTGTCCTGGTTTCAGGAATCTCCCTTTACCAGGACCACCGCAGCCACAAAGCGTTAAAGGCGCTCGAAGAAATAAATCAGCCTCAGAGCAAAGTCATCAGAAATAGTCAGCTTCTGCATATCCCCACTTCGGAACTCGTACAAGGCGATATGCATTTGGTATCTGAAGGAGACACGATCAATGCCGATGGAGAGATTATCTACAGCAATGATTTCTCCGTTAATGAATCCATGCTTACCGGAGAAGCATACTCCTTATTTAAATCCGCCGTTACGGATGACAATAACTTATACAGCGGAACCTCCGTGGCTTCGGGATTAGCAATTTGTAAGGTTACCGCCATAGGAAGCAAAACCAGGATCGGGCAGATAGGCGCCTCGATTCATGATATTAAGGAAGAGATCACCCCGTTACAGGAGCAGATCAAAAGATTCGTAAAAGGTATGGCTATCGTCGGGCTGTTCTTCTTTGTTATGGTATGGCTGGTTCATTATTGGCATAGCAGAGACGTTGTCGACAGCCTCCTGAAAGGTCTTACCCTTGCTATGAGTATTTTGCCGGAGGAAATACCCGTAGCTTTTACCACCTTTATGGCCTTAGGCTCATGGAGGCTCATGCAAATGGGCATTATTGTCAAAAAAATAAGGATAGTCGAAACGCTCGGAAGCGCCACGGTAATTTGCCTCGACAAGACCGGTACGATTACAAAAAACCAGATGAAGCTGGTGTCGGTGTATTCTCCTAAAAACAATTATATGTATGAGGACGCGGCCGACTTCGACGATATCGCGAAAGAAATAATTGCGTATGCCATGTGGGCAAGCGAGCCGGTACCTTTTGATCCCATGGAAAAATCTCTTCATGAAGCTTACTCAAAAACTACC
>JACFNM010000422.1:560-3321 GCA_019454915.1 Chitinophagaceae bacterium | reverse complement strand
GCTGGCAGGTTTTAGCTATTTTTCGGCAGCCTTGACTTTTTTTGTTACTTTTTTGCGTCAAGGCAAAAAAGTAATGAGCAGGATCCTTATCATCCTGGCTTTTAGGAAAACGGACTCCTTAGCGCGGTAAATTCATACAAACAAAACGTCATATGATGGAGTATAAGCATTTTAAGCAAAACTAATATAGAAGGGGACAGGTCAGGAAAAGGTATTTCCTGAATAATTCCGAAATTTTGCTATACCAGAAAGCATAGTTCAGCGGCCGCCGACCAAAAACCGGCAAAAAGTAACACCTGCACAAGTTATCCGTCTCGTTTAGTAAGAAACGCCGCAGCGTCCTCATCCACCCACCAATGCAGCTCTCCCGACAGCGGCTGTATAACTTGTGAAGGATATACATCTATATTGGTGTCGCCTTCCAATACTTCATACAAAGCCCTGGCTTTATTAGCGCCAAAGGTCAGGAAAGCGACAGCAGCAGCCCTGTTAACAATCGGCGCCGTAAGGCTGATGCGGTACATCTGCTGGGCATCGAGATAAAAAGCGCTTACCCAGGCATCCTTTTCATGAATGATGTTTGTTCCGGGAAACAGAGAGAGCGTGTGTCCGTCGTCGCCCATACCGGATAATACGAGATCAAAACTTGTTCCTTCCGTTCCAAAATATCCATGCAAAATCTTTTCATAATTCCTGGCAGATTCAGCAGCATCCCCTTCTGTCTGCATCACGTGTACCTGCCCGGGAATTACCGGCACCTTATCTAATAAATGCCGGTAGGTCATGCGCGCATTGTTGCGCTCATCGGAAAAAGGAACCGCCCGTTCATCTCCCCAAAAAATATGCAGTTTACGCCATTCAATACGCTCTTTATAAGGACTGGAAGCCAACAGGTCATACAATGCTTTAGGGGAATTACCACCCGTAAGCACCCAGGTAAAGCGGTCCTGTGTTTGCAAAACCGTTTCTATTCTCCGCGTTATCCATTCTGCCAGGGCAACAGCGATGTCGCCGGGACTTTTATATATATGCAGCATGAAAAAAATTTCGCATTCTTCATTTCCGTAGCGGACAGAACCCGCCATCCTGTTATACAGAACAGTCTCTATGACAGTGTGGTCTTTTGTACGTCCACCAACGGCTTACTCTCCGTGCAAAGGAGGCAAAGTGACCCAGTTAAATCCATCTCTTGCTATCAGCGCTTCGGCATCTTCCGGGCCCCAGGTATCCGGTGAATAATTCGGGAAATCTACCGGTACACGTGATTCCCAGGTTTCTAATATGGGCATAATGATTTTCCAGGCAGCTTCCACCTGGTCCACACGCATAAATAACGTAGCATTCCCCTCCATCACATCCAATAACAGCGTTTCATAAGCCTCGGGTTCATGGCCGTCATAAGCCTCGTCATAGTTGAAGATCATATCCACGGGGCTCAGCGTCATATCCTGACCCGGCCGCTTAGCCTGAAAACGGATACGGATATCCATCTCCGGCTGAATGCTGATAGTAAGCCTGTTAGGACGCCATGTATTGGCCGCCTCCGGAGGAAAAGCAAAACTGGGTGCGGGACGAAACTGAAGCGTAATTACCGTACTCTTATTCTGCATCCGCTTTCCGGTACGCACATAAAAAGGCACGCCCTGCCAGCGCCAGTTGTCAATATAAAACTTGACGGCTGCAAAAGTCTCCACCCCGGACTGTGGATTAACATTTTTTTCCTGACGATAGCCCGTCACCTGTTCGCCCTTCATCCATCCTTCACCATACTGCCCCCTGGCGGCATAATCCTGGACGCTGGCATGGTCAATTCTGCGAATAGCGTTCAGCACATCCACTTTTTTATTACGGATTTCATTCGCATCAAAAGATACGGGTGCCTCCATCGCAATCATACACATCAACTGCAGAATATGGTTTTGCACCATATCCCGCAAAGCGCCTGACTTTTCGTAATAGGCGCCCCTGCTTCCTACTCCCACGGTTTCGGAAGCCGTAATCTGTATATTTTCGATGTAATTCCGATTCCAAATCGGCTCAAATAATGCATTGGCAAAACGAAGCGCGAGAATATTCTGTACCGTTTCCTTACCTAAGTAATGGTCAATACGAAATATCTGGTCCTCGTCAAACATCGTGCTCAGTAAGTGATTCAGTTCCCTTGCGCTCTGTAAATCGTGGCCGAAAGGTTTTTCAATCACGATACGAGTACACTTGGTATCCGCACAGATATTCAGGGGACCCAGCTTGGCCGCAATATCCGGTACCAGCTGGGGCATCACCGCGAGATAAAAAATCACATTCGGATGCTCGCCGTAAGCCGCTTCTTTCTCCTTTACGATGTCGGAGATTTTCGAATAGGCCGCGGCATCTTCCGCATCCATACTCAGATAGTGAATATGAGCCGCAAAATTCTTCCAGTCACCGTTCTCTTCTCCCGGGCGCCGTGAAAATTTCTTAATCCCCTCCAACAGATGATTGCGGTAGGAATCATCATGATAATCACTTCTTCCGATGCCTACAATATCGAATTTTTCGGGCATCCAGCCATCCAGAAACAAATTATATAAGGCGGGGGTAAGCTTACGCAAATTGAGATCTCCGCTTCCTCCAAAAATAAAAATCAGGGAAGAAGGCGGCCGCTTATGTTCCTGCCTGCCAGTACTTTTTGATTGCATGAGATTGTTATGAGTTACGTTTATTCGATACCCTTGCCGTTACCAATAGGGGGGCATCCTTTGCACCTTGTCTTTTGAAGGGC
>JACFNM010000422.1:0-550 GCA_019454915.1 Chitinophagaceae bacterium | reverse complement strand
TATTGACAGAATCCTCTTATTGCCATTGGGTATGAAAGATTCCCTCTTCATCTATCCGCTGATAGGTATGCGCCCCAAAAAAGTCGCGCTGCGCCTGTATCAGGTTGGTGGGCATGGTGGCGCTCCTGTAAGCATCAAAATAACCCAAAGAAGAAGCAAGCGCAGATGCCGGAATGCCCGACAATACAGCCGTACTGATAAACTTACGCGTATTTTCGGTTCTGCTCTTTACCAGGTCGGCAATTTGCTTGTCTAATAATATGTTGGAAAGCGCGGGGTTACCAACGTATGCCTGATAGAATATCTCCAGCAGGGTTGAACGGATGATACATCCGCCTCTCCATATTTTTACCACCTGGGGAAGCGGAATCTCCATATCGTATTCCTTAGAAGCCACAAACAAGAGCGCCAGTCCCTGAGCATAACTGATCATCGTTCCAAAATACAGCGCTTCCCTGGCCTGCTGAATAATCTCCGCTTTGGATACTCCACCGGGTTTAATTGCCCCGGGATATACCTTGGCCGCATTCACTCTTTCCTGCTTAAGGGC
>JACFNM010000421.1:2689-3352 GCA_019454915.1 Chitinophagaceae bacterium | reverse complement strand
CGTATTATAGTAAATATTTGTGCTTACTTCCTGTATTTGAGAAAGCCCACCCAGGTTCCAACCATAGCCCATAAAACCATTGCCTCCCTGGCTCGAATAAGTGAGGCTTAGTGAGACCGGCAGGCGTGATCTGCCAGGTAACGCCTGCAAAGGAACATTATAATTTAAACCACCAGTGGGTGAAATACTCTCTTGTATAGCTATTTCTCCAACGTTTTTATTCCTATCCGGCTCAAAAGAAGTAGGAATATGTGTCTGAATAGCCATTAATCCTATCTCCCCGGAGGATTGCATCGAATTACCCGTCGAAGGCAATTCAGCACCGTCTTTGGTGTAGGCTATAGTGGTTAGCGGGATATATCTGGGAGCAGTATCATATCGGTAAAAGTAATACGTTGTGTCAACAGGAATATTTTCCTTTGTTGTATCCTGGCTAAAGACTGTTAACGTAAAAGTAAAATTAACCAGAGTCAAAGTAATAAATGTTTTTAAGGCAGACATATGCCACCCGTTATTAAAAAAACTATTAACAATGTAAATTGCTTTCATTTTATAAAGAATTACAGATACAAAAAATAGTAGTTTTAGAAAAGAAATGGTAAGGATATAAAACTGCCGCTTTGCCTGTATTGCGAACCGGCAAATACCTTCTGTGAAGTCTAA
>JACFNM010000421.1:0-2679 GCA_019454915.1 Chitinophagaceae bacterium | reverse complement strand
CGATGGTATTAAATTATTACGTAGCCTCCGGAGAGGATGCTCCTGTTTCCGGTACCGGAAACAGTTCGTTATACATTTGGCTGGAGATAAATTTTTTCCGGATAAAGTCGTGTCCTTTAAAACAGCTTAGCATTTTGGCAAGGTTTAATTAGGTTATTAATGCAACAAGTCTGGCTTCATATAAAGTCGTAAGTGCTGTTATAGCGTCTGTTTAAATAGGGAGGATAAAAAAAGAAGTTACTACAAAGCCATCCTGGTATAAAATCCAGGTTCAATATTTCATTAAACTTAGTAAAGATTGTTATTTATTTGCAAATGGAGAAATATTTTTCAAGAATTTATTAAAAAATTCTTAATAAATTTTTATGTTGTTATGGATTTGCAGAGCTTCCGCCAACTGCCTTGCATAGTGGCTGGGGGGCATACCATGTATTTTCTTAAAAGCATACTATTCACTCTACTTAAAATTCTAATGTGGTTACCAGCGTTGCTTCCCCTGATGAAGCATCGTTGCGACGCAATCCGTTCATCGTTCTGATCGCTATTTGGCGGTTAGCTTCTGATACTACTGTCAGGCGCAGTCCTTCTGCCTTCGTTGAACCACTGCACCTGAACTCATTGCGGATAAAGATCAGGAAGGAGTAATTGCAGGCTGTTGTTCAATATCGGTAAATACTCCTTCCTGAACCTTATCCGATGTCCATTTTACGACTATTCTTATTTATTATATTTTTCTTTTGGTACGCAATTTTCCGGCTCCGTAAGCATCCATCCCAAAACTTCACGGTGCAAAGATTTCCGCAGCGCATTTTTTTGATACTCCAAAGCGTTAGCCTATAATTAATCATCAGAAAACCTTACCTGTTACTAAACAATTTCCCACAAAATCTATCCATCATTTTCATTTATTTCTCTAACCAACTGTCTATTTTTTTATGACTTCTTTATAAAATCTTCTCTTGGGTCATCATCATTTCTTCCTTCTACTAAATCACTGTTACAGATTTCGTATTGTATCCCTCCGAGACTTGTAAAGTTCTGCATCCCGCTCCCAGCAGGGATTTGCCCGGAGGGTTTTGAAAAAAAAATCTCCACCCGGTCTGGTGTCCGCGTTGCGGACTTCATTTTGTTGGGGTAGTATTTTTTTTCCAAAAAACTTGACAAGTCCTCCAGGATACAATTCGGCGCTTTGCTGGCGAAAAAGAAAGAACGGGGCGCAGCAGTAATGGCGACCCGCCACAAACAAAAATTTTCATCATTAAAATCAAAGGTTATGGAAATCACAGCGAGAGTAACAGCAGACGCAGAAGTAAAGCAACTGAAAAGTGGTAGCAAAGTAGTTAATTTTTCAGTGGCAGTAAATGACCGCTTCCGTACAAAGGATGGTGAGCAAAAAGAACTCACTACATTTTTTAACTGTTCTTACTGGTTAAACGAAGGCATCGCCCAATATCTCACCAAAGGTACACTGGTAGAAATGTCCGGCAGGGTGAGCGCCAATGCATGGACAAATACACAAGGGGAAGCTAAAGCCACCCTGAATTTCCACGCTGACAAAATCAAACTGCACGGCAGCAGCAAAAAGAATGCAACCGTTAGGGAATCCGCACCCGCCGAACCCGTTCCCGCAGCAGCAGGCGATGACCTGCCATTTTAACTAAAACTCCTTTTCCGCTCCGGGAGCCTAAATAAAGGAGCGGGTTTTTAACCCACAAACAGGCAGGAAAGAAATAAATGAACACTAAAAATGTAACAGGATGAAAACTACAATCACAAACAACAATGTAAACGATGTATACAGTCAGGTAACAAATTTTGTTTTAGAACAACTGGAAAAAGGTGTAATCGTTTGGCGGCAGGGTTGGAGCGGCAAAGGTTTTCCTAAAAACATCATTACCGGGTTACCTTACAGGGGATGGAATTTATTTTACCTCAATTTTATTACCCTTATTAAAGAATATGCAACCCCCTGTTTTTTGACATTCAAACAGGCACAGGCAAAGGGTGGCCATATCCGCAAAGGTGAAAAAGGATTTCGTATTGTCTATTGGGCTAAAATAGAAAATAAAAAGGAAAGGGACATAGACCCCGCAGCAACCGAAGAAACCCGCCGGGTCCGCCTTGTTCCCCGCCAGTATATTGTATTCAATATTGCACAAACAGAAGGTATTGCATTTCCCGAAGCTACCGAACCCGCAGCAACTGCAATAGACAACCTGGCCGCCTGTGATCAGATGATAGCCTGCATGCCCAATGCCCCGCAAATCCGGTATAGAGGAGATCAGGCATGGTACAGCCGTGCCCGTGATCTGGTGAACATGCCGGAAATAAATCTGTTTAAAAGCACAGAGGAGCATTATTCTACTTTGTTCCATGAGCTTGCCCACTCAACCGGTCATGCCAGCCGCCTGAACCGCAAGGAGCTTGTAAATTCCGATGGCTTCGGTGGTGAACTGTACAGTAAGGAAGAACTGACTGCAGAACTCACTGCCGGCTTTTTATGCGCTGTAGCTGGCATTGGGCAGAAAACCCTGACCAATAGCGCCGCCTATATACAGGGATGGCTTAAAGCATTGAAAAACGATAAAACGCTGGTGATTAAAGCCGCAGCACAGGCCCAGAAAGCCGCCGATTATATCCTGAACCGTGTACCGGAAGAAGTTGAAACTCCTGTTTATT
>JACFNM010000004.1:23494-31620 GCA_019454915.1 Chitinophagaceae bacterium | reverse complement strand
GTGGGCGCAGAATTTCAGCGATGCCTGGTCGAGATGGAGTGATGCCGGAACTACGCCTACGGCCATCAATAAAACCCTTCCCTTTTCACCTGCTTATCTGGCGGAAATAAAAAGGCGATGGGAAGACCCGTCTTTGCCGAGGATTGAAGTTAATCCCTCTACCGGTGAATATCAGTATTATTATAGCACCAACTGGTACAAGGAATTGTATAAAGACAGGTTTTATGCACAGGATCACAATCTTACTTTATCCGGGGGCAGCGACAAAGCTTCCTTTTATCTGAGTGGCCGCTACAATGGTCAGGATGGTTTATTCAACTACAACTCTGATGTATATAAAATGTATAACCTGCGAGCTAAGGGAAATATCCGGCTGACCGAATGGTTAGATATAGAAAATAACATGGAGTATTCGAAAATGAATTATCATCAACCGTTGAATGTGGGTGAAGGAAGCGGTATCTGGAGAAATATGGCAGATGAAGGTCACCCATTGGCGCCTTTGTTAAATCCCGATGGTACCTTGTCATTCCCGGCAGCATATACCGTGGGTGATTATTACTACGGTAAGAACGGGGTTGATAACGCAGAGCGGTTTTTGAAAAACCGGCTTGCCGCCAAAGCCGAGTTTTTCAATAAAAGCCTGACCTTAAGGAGTGATTTTACTTTTCAAAGTACCGATCTGGGGGCTGGACAAAAACGGGTTCAAATACCCTACAGTCGTTATCAGGGAGTGATTGGTTATACCGGAACCAATACCAATGATCTGCAGGAGCAGAGACAGACAACCGAATATATTGCTACCAATATTTATGCTGACTATACCAAATCAGTTAACGACGCCCATAATTTTCACCTGTTGGTCGGGTATAACTATGAACAGTCCCTCTTTAAAAATCTTACCGCAAGAAGGAATGGTATAGTGTATGACGATGCCGATGATATTAATCTTGCGCTTGGACAAAGTATCGTTACTACCGGAGGATACCAAAAATGGGATATTGCAGGAGGGTTTTTCAGGATCAATTACGACTTTAAGCGCCGCTATCTGCTTGAGATCAATGGACGTTATGATGGATCGTCAAAATTCCCTTCTGACCAGCAATGGGCTTTTTTCCCGTCAGCCTCTGTAGGATGGAGGATATCCGACGAATCATTCTGGAAAGTAAATCCCAATGCGCTTTCCAATGTCAAGGTCAGGGCGTCGCTGGGCTCTTTGGGAAATGGGAATATTAACCCTTATTCCTTTACCGAAAACTTCTCTATATCACAGTCAGGACGAATAATTGTTAATACCCGTCCGCAATATACGAGACAGCCCAATGTTGTTCCCAGCGGACTCACCTGGGAAACTTCAACAACGGGGAATATAGGATTAGATTTTTTCAGCCTGAATAACCGGCTTCAGTTTACCGGCGACTTTTACCGGCGCTGGACTAAGAATATGTTTACCGTTGGTCCCACGGTTCCTGCTATTTATGGAACTGCGGTTCCAAAAGGGAACTATGCCGATTTGAGAACAACGGGATGGGAAATTTCGCTGCAATGGTCGGATAACTTCAGCGTTGCAGAAAAGCCTTTAAACTACAACCTGCGGTTTATCTTGTCAGACTATACCGCAGTGATTACGAAATATAATAATCCCGATAAAAATCTAACGGACTATTATGTAGGCCAAAAAGTGGGCGAAATATGGGGGTACCAGGTAGAAGGGTTGTTCCGGTCACAGGATGAGATAGATAAATCTCCATCCCAGGCCAATGTCCCTAACACCAACACCCGGAAAAATTACGTAGGAGACATTAAGTTCAAAAACCTGGATGGCGATAATCAGATCTACCAGGGATTGAACCGGGTTGGAAACTCCGGAGATAAAACGATTATCGGTAATAAAGAACCTCGCTATTCCTATGGCTTTAGCGTAGATGGTGACTGGAATGGATTCTTTGTGTCTGCCTTCTTCCAGGGAGTTATGAAACAGGATTGGTATCCCTCTCCTGAAGCTCGTTTCTGGGGTCAATATAACCGTCCATATAATACCTATCCCAGATGGCAGGAAAACAATATGTTTAGAGAAGAACTTCAAAACTTTGACGCTTATTTGCCAAGACTGGTTGGCTATATTGCCCAGGGCACCGGACGGGCGTTAAACATTCCGAACGATCGTTTTCTGCAAAACGCTTCTTATATCCGTCTCAGGAATCTGCAGGTAGGTTATACACTACCCAACCGATTGATTTCGCGGATCCATGCTAAAGATCTGAAAGTTTATTTTTCTGCAGAAAATCTATGGACATGGTCGCCCATGTATAAATGGACAAAAGATACTGACGTAACAAGTATCTATGGGTCTGACCGGGATTTGAGCGGTGGTACCAGTGGCGATGGCTACAATTACCCAATGCTTAAAGTTCTTTCTTTAGGTCTTTCCGTAAATTTCTAATCTAATTGCACAAATATTATGAAGCATTTATTTAATTATATATTGACAATTACTGTTATCCTTCTAACAGGTTGCGATTTGGACGAAATCCCGGTTGATACGGGTACTAATAAAGCTATTTTTGGCTCAACAAGCGGAATGGAGTTGTACATCACTTCTTTTTATGATCTCCTGCCCAGTACAGATGTGGGAGTGTTTATGATTGATGACAATTCGGATCTGGTGGCAAGAGATGGCGTTGACACTTACCTGGCGCCTAATGCATTAAGTCCGATTACCAGTAGTGGTTGGACCTGGACTGACCTGCGTAATATCAATTACTTCATTGAAAATGCGGAGAAAAGTGCCGTTGCAGGCAAAGAGCACTACCTGGGCGTCGCACGCTTTTTCCGGGCCCTGTTCTATTTTAATATAGTCAAGCGATTTGGAGACGTTCCCTGGATTGACAGGACGATTGAAGTGAATGATGATGCCACGCTGAAGGGACCCCGCACCAGTAGGTTTGAAGTGATGGATAAAGTGCTTGCCGATCTGAACTATGCCATTGATAATATTTCATTGACGTCAGATCCTACTTGTACCCGGATTACAAAAAATGTGGCCAGCGCGTATAAAACGCGTATTTGTCTGTATGAGGCTTCATTGCGTAAGTATCATACCGAATATAATATGCAGGGATCGGCCGATAGCTGGTATCAGGAAGTAGTAACAGCAGCTAACTCAATCAACGGATTTGCTTTGCATACCGGAGCCTCCGCCGATCGTTCCTATCGCGAACTGTTCATAGCGAAGAGCCCTTTTACAGACGAGACTATGCTGGCGGTTAAGCTTGATGCGAGCCTGCAGGTATTTAGTTCTGCAAACCGCAGGTTTATAAGTCCCACCTATGGAGATCGGCCAAGCCTGACCCGGCATTTTGTAAATACATATCTTAAACTGGACGGAACGCCCTTTACGGACGCTCCGGGTTACCAAACAACCGTTTTTGCAGATGAGGTGCAAAATCGCGATCTGCGTTTGAAGCAAACGATCCGCCTGGGCAGTTATCAGAGAACTGAGAATGGGGTGCCCATTATTGCGCCGCCGAATTTTAATCAGACCTACACCGGTTATCAGCCTATTAAATGGTGCTACGACGAACGTTTCCCCTACGACGACGAAAGTAGAAACGATAACGCACATATTATTATGCGGTGGGCTGAAGTACTGTTGAACAAGGCGGAGGCAATGGCAGAGTTGGGTACTATTACCGATGCGGACTGGGCCGCCACTATTGGAGCATTGCGGGAACGTGCCGGGATTACCGGATCAACACTTGTTGCTAAGCCCACTGTTGCCGACCCCTATTTGCAAAGCTTTTACCTCGGTAAATTCACAGACCCGGTACTCCTGGAAATAATGCGGGAACGTGCAGTGGAGATGGTGTTCGAAGGATTGCGTCCGGATGACCTAAGAAGATGGCATATCGGTGAACTGTTTGAGAATGCGCCGCTGAATGGTATGTATGTCCCGGCTCTTGGACAATATGATCTTAACGGAGACGGAATTATGGACGTTCTGTTTTTCCAGGGAACTAAGCCCGCACCTCCTAACCCAACCATCGCGTTAGTTGATGTAACCCCGTCGACTTCAGTAGGACGTATTCAACTTTCTAACGGAGCATCAGGAGAAGTGATCTGGAATCCGGGAGTAAGAGAATGGCAGGATAAGAAATATTTATATCCGATTCCGGAAGCGGACAGAACTATGAATCCTGCTTTGGGTCAAAATCCGGGCTGGTAAAAAAGTATAAATTACCCATGAGTAACCACTTCCGAATCAGGAAGTGGTTACTCATTTCTTATACTAAAATTGCAGATCAAATTTGAAGCGAGGATAGTCGGCTATTTCAACCTCAAAAACATAGCAGGAATCCCCCTTGAAAGCAATTCTCCTCGATTTATAATCATCACCAATAGCCATGCTATTTACGTAATGCCTGTTCAAGGAATTAAGGAATGTAACAGCAGGGCAGCAGGTCTGGCTGAGCACAATGCAATGCTACAAAACCTGCGCCAGTGCTGGGCTTCACTGTCATGAAAATCTGCACGAAGATGAGATTTGGACAAAAATTCGATAAGGTCTATGTGAAGCGATATTGCGTGCAGTCCCGCAGATGTAATGAACCCTAATTCGCAATGTCCTGATTAAACGCCGGGCTGTGGCGCTGGTGCACACGCTGTGATGAAGAATAGCGGGTGCTCTGGTAATCTGTCCATCATTAACTCCGTCGCTGTATAGTTGTGTGGAATAAGGTGGGCGATTATTGTTTTTTCTCACTATCAAGCCAGGCGACTTTTTGCTCAGCGTTATGGCTTTGTCCAATAATATCCCGGTATAATTCCGGCCGCCTTGCTTTTAAATAACGGTTACCTCCGGCATTAATCAGCTTCTCTTTTGTGATATTGGCGGTTACAACGCTGTTGTCAAAACTGCGGCACTCTGCAAGGATGTCGCCAAACGGGTCAATAATCATTGATAAACCGGGTTTTAATTGATCGTGATCCATGCCAATTGGATTGGCGAAGACGACATAAATGCCGTTATCATAGGCTCTTGAAGGAAGCCATTTCATCAGCCAGGCACGGCCTTTCATTCCGTCAAACTCCAGTCTTAGGGAAGTTGGATCTGCTTCCCGGTTTTTCCAAAGTTCCGGGTTTACAAAACCGGCGCCGGGTCTTGGCGATGGGGTGCACATGGTTACATGGGGCATAAAAATGATATCTGCGCCCAGCAGCCTCGTAGCCCGCACATTTTCGATGATGTTATTGTCATAACAAATCAATATACCACATCTCCATCCATGAATTTCAAAAACGGTATAACCTTGACCCGGAGTCAAATATGGGTTGATAAACGGATGAATTTTGTGGTGCTTCGCAACCAGCCCGTTTTTATCAACACACACATAAGACTTATAAATTTTATCGTCACGGTCCTTCTCAAAAAGTCCGGCGAGTACGGTCATGTTGTACATCGTGGCTATTTCAACGAGTTTTTTCGTGCTATCGCCTTCGGGTACCGGCTCAGCCAAATCGAGCATTTGATCCCTGGAAAGATATCGTGCAAAAGTGTAACCCGTGATGCTGCACTCGTGAAAAGCTATTACATTTGATCCCTCTTTGGATGCCTTCCGAGTGAGTTGTTCTATGACAGACAAGTTGTATGATTTGTCATTATCCTTTGCTTCAAATTGAGCGGTTGATATTTTGATATTATCCATGCTGTCTGTTTTTAAAGTTTAGCCTTTTGCAAAATAGCCGTTACTGGTTTTTTATGTAGTGGTAAAATAAGCAATTCAATGAACTGATATTCCTTTTTCAGATAAAGCTATTTACAAGGTAAATAATTAGTTCTTTTTTTAGCCAATTTCCCTGGGGATGAGTGGCAAATCCCGCAGAGTCCGGCTATCGGGTAAAAGACGATGAGTTGAGATTCTGATGATAGAATCAGCACGGCAATGATATTCGGGAAAAAGAATATATTTTCATAGTTTTGCATTGTAAATGTATTGGTTAAACCGAGGCATTAAGAGCAATTAGCCGTTGTTTGGAATGCCCCAAAAAAAGCAAAGATAAACTCATGTCAAACGAAGAAAAAAGCTTTTTTGAAAAAGCAAAAGATAAAGCCGGCGAAGCCTGGAAATCCGCTAAGGATAAAGCAGAAGAATTAAAAGATAAAATCGAAGACAAATTGGACGCTATAGAGGATCGGGCAGAACAAGCCTGGGAGTCCGCTAAGGATAAAGCGGAAGAATTGAAGGATAAAATCGAAGATAAACTGGAAACTTTAGAAGACCGGGCGGAAGAGGCCTGGGACGCTACCAAGGGCAAGGCCGGGCAAGTAGCCGATAAGGCGTCTGATAGGCTGGAACAGGTAAGAAACAAGTTCTCCGATTTGAAAGATCAAGCCGGTGAAAAAATGAAAAAATTAACCGGTAAAGATGAAAAAGAAGATGCCTGATAAGGGTATCGAAAACAAGAGCCATTTCGCAAGTGAGTGGCAGAACGTTTGTTCGCAACCTACGAGGCATTTCTTCACCACAAAGTCTCTCATTAGGCAATGAGTGCTTAGCCGGACGTTGTGGATGTCGTTCTTTGTTTCCGTTCGTCAGAAACGTGTTGATTAATTTATAGTCTAATATACAAATTATAGTCCTGATTCGCCACGTCCACATCAACCATATACATAACTTCAACATTACCGTGCGGGAGACGTGGCGGCGAAAAAAGCCCTCCTTTCACATTCTTTGAAAGTCTCAATGGTAGAAAAAAAAATGGCGTCATCTGTCAGATATTGTTCGGCGAAATTTCTATAGGCATTGGTGTCAAAAATTACCTTTGTATGTAGCGGAATGACAGTTTGATATTTGAAAGTAAAATTGCTCATTTGAATTTGCACGAGATACGCTAATTTACTCTATTCTTTTTTTACGCAAAGTATTTGCGTTTTTATGATGAATCCCTATGCTGCTCATTTTGCAAAGGTACGCTGTTCTATTACTGCATTTGTTTCACCGCTCTTTCGTTGTGCTCGGCGTGTGAAACTCAGGTTATTTTTTTAGCTGTTACAACCTTCGATCTTAAAGCACGGGTCAAAGAAGGAATCTGGTCTACCGCAGTGGCGTTATTTATGCCGCTAAAGTAAGCCAGCATTTGAATCGGATATATAATTACGATAAATAGCCATAGAATGACACGTCTGTCTATATATAGAGTAATGCCACCAATCGTGTGCCGGTACTGATGTTATTTCCCGCAGATTGCGCGGACAGTCGCAGAAGAATCAATCTGAGTAGTTCTGCGATATCTGCAGGAGAATCTCCTAATCAGACCTTCTGCGATGGTGTTTTGCGTTGGTTCAACGAATACTCAGCCATTAGTTTTTCTATAATAGTAGTCACGCTATTTACGTGATATTTGTTTAATGTTTAAGGTATTAGGAAAAGTAATAGCAAGGCAGAGAGCCTGATTGAGCACTGGGCAATGTTCTCAGACCTGGTTCAGCGCTTGTGGCCCCGTATTAAAACTGTCTGGAAATAAAGAGACAAAAAAATAGTTGGGATCATGACCTCAACTATTCTCATTTTTATAAAACCTCTGATGGTTCGGCTATTATTTGACCGTGAAACTGACCTGATTGTTGCCCCAGAGCAGGGTGATGTTTCCGTTGTCGTTAGCCTTGATGGTAAACCGCTCAGCGAAGGAAGGCGCTTTGCTAACTTTAGCTTTTACCCGCAGTGCATCCTGCTTTTCATCATAATTAAAAGCACCCCACTGGTCCCAGGTCTTATTGAATATGATGGTCCATTCTTTGTCGCCGGAAAGGCTGAACAGTCCGTATTTTCCGGCAGGTAACTCTTTGCCTTCTACCTTTATATTTTTGTCGGTCTCGAAAACAGTTGCCTGATTAGCGCCCGTACGCCAAACCTGTCCAGACAGTGGTTCAAGGTCTTTCCCGATGGTCCTTCCTTTTACCGAAGGTTGGCTGTAGTTGATTTTAATGGTAGCGCCACTTTTAATCTTCGCCGTGGTGGTGGCGGGTGGACTGGCCGGGGCTTTATTATCCTGGGCAGAAGTTGTATCTGCCATAATCAATAAAAGAGCAACGGCAGACAGAAGAAATGCTTTTTTCATGTTGTGTA
>JACFNM010000004.1:0-23484 GCA_019454915.1 Chitinophagaceae bacterium | reverse complement strand
ATGAGTTCAATATTTATGCCATCAGCTTGTTTTCAATTGCCGCTTATACAATTGTATTACATTTTCTAATCCGAGGTACAGGGCATCGCAGATCAGCGCGTGTCCGATAGATACTTCGTCTAACCAGGGAATCTGTTCTTTTAAATAAGCAAGGTTGTGCAAATCGAGGTCATGACCGGCATTAATACCCAGTCCCAATTCTCTGGCTTTTTGGGTTGCTGCTTTATAAGGGGCAATCGCAGATTCTCTGTTAACCGGGAAATTTCTGGCATAAGCCTCGGTGTATAGTTCAATTCTGTCCGTTCCTGTTGCTGCTGCGCCTTCAACCATTTCTATCACGGGGTCAACAAAAATAGATACGCGAATGCCTGCCTGCTGAAAAATCCGGATAGTCTCCTTAAGATAATCTTTGTGTTTTATCGTATCCCATCCATGATCACTGGTTAGTTGTCCCAGTTCATCCGGCACAAGGGTTACCTGGTTGGGCTTCGTCTCTAATACCAGGTCTATAAATTTTTGTTCCCGGCAATTTCCTTCGATGTTAAACTCAGTATGAATAATCTTCTTTAGGTCTCTTACATCCTGGTACCGGATATGCCTTTCGTCCGGACGGGGATGAACGGTGATGCCGTCCGCACCAAAGCGCTCAATATCCGTTGCCGCTTTCAGGACGTCCGGATTATTGCCTCCCCGGCTGTTGCGCAGGGTGGCAATTTTATTGATGTTTACGGAAAGTGTTGTATTATGTTGCATACTCCAAAATTAGTTTCTTATTATTTGTTATTTTCACTCCTTATTTTATTTTTCGATATATTTACTCACGCTAAACAAAAGTTTACAAAAAGATAGTTGATGAAGGCTCTCAAAAATCTACTGGCGAACTCAAAGACATTTTTTATTATCTGGTGTATGGTGGCTGCGTTTGGAACATATTTCTGTATGTATGCTTTTCGAAAGCCTTTTAATGCGGGAGTTTATGAAGGGTTATCCCTGTGGGGAATTAACTATAAAGTGATACTGATAATAGCGCAGGTGTTCGGATACATGGTCTCAAAGTTCATGGGCATCAAGGTGATTTCCGAGCTGAAGGCCGCCAGTCGGACCCAGTTAATTATTGGGTTGATTCTTTTTGCAGAGATCGCCTTATTGTTTTTTGGACTGACCCCTCATCCCTACAATTTCGTCTTTCTGTTTATGAATGGTCTTCCGTTAGGGATGATATGGGGAATCGTATTTAGTTATCTCGAGGGGAGAAAATTTACGGAGATACTGGCCATCGGTCTGAGTATCAGCCTGATTGTTTCCTCCGGTATTTTGAAAACAATTTATTTTGACGTACACGGGTGGTTCCCTAATATAACGGAGTTCTGGCTTCCCTTTGTGATAGGACTGTTGTTTCTTCCTTTGTTTCTCTTTTTTGTGTGGATGCTGTCGATAATACCTGCCCCCACGCAGGAAGATATTCAGGCAAGAGCTGCCCGGCTTCCCATGACCAGTGAAGATAAGAAGAATGTCTTTCGCCAGTTTGGCTGGGGGCTGATTTGTTTTGTTGCCTTATACACTTTTCTGGCAACGTTGCGTGATTTCAGAGACAATTTTATGGTGGAGATCTGGAATGAAGTGGACCCTGGTTGGAACCGCAACGTATTTACTCAAACGGAAGCAATTACCAGCGTAATCGTGTTGGGAGTTATTGGTACTTTTTCGGCGATTAAAGATAATCTGAAAGGTTTCTGGGTAGTTACGGGAGTAATAGGTATTGGATTCGCTTTGACGGCAGTGGCTACTTTTTTCTTTCAGAAACATTTACTATCTCCGTTCTGGTGGATGTTGTTACTGGGTACAGGATTATTTCTGGCCTATATGCCGATGCAGATAGCGCTGTTTGAGCGGTTGATAGCGCATTTCCGGATAAAAGCGAATGCAGGATTCTTTGTTTATATCTGCGACTCAATCGGCTATCTTGGAAGCGTGGCGCTGCTGCTGTACAAAGAGTTTTTTATGAAAGAGATGAACTGGTCAATGGTGCTTATTAAGTTCACTTATTTTCAGACGGTTATCTCCCTTCTGTTATTAGCAGGCGCCGGTTTGTTTTTTTATCAATCGGCTGTTCGCCTGAAAAAGAAAAAATTAGCGATGGTTCCGGAAGAAGTTCCGGCAATCTGATGCATAGTATTAACCATAATATACTGAATATGTCTCAACAACCACTGTTATTTACTCCCGGACCTTTGTCCACCTCGTTATCGGTGAAGCAGGCGATGCTGAAGGATATGGGTTCGCGCGATTATGAATTTATCCGGGCCGTGAAAGATATTCGCAATGGTCTGCTCCGTTTGGCGCATGTAAGCAAAGAGGAAGGGTATGAATGCGTTATTATGCAGGGGTCGGGAACCTTTGCAGTGGAAAGTGTAATCAGCAGTGTGATTGGAGAGAACGATAAATTGCTCGTGCTGGCGAATGGCGCTTATGGTGAGCGGATCGCGAAAATGGCAAGAATCCATAAACTGAATCATGAGGTGCTTCGGTTTGATGAGGATTGTATTGTGACTCCGGAAGCTGTTGAAAACTTTCTGAAGGAACATACGGATATTACGCATGTGGCCTGTATTCATAGTGAAACCACAACTGGATTGTTCAATCCGATAGCCGCCATAGGCGATGTTGTCAAAAAGTATAGTAAGGTTTTTATCGTAGATGCGATGAGTAGTTTTGGCGGGGTGGTGATGGATATGAAAGCCATGCAGGTTGATTTTCTTGTTTCCTCTTCCAATAAATGTATTGAAGGAGTGCCGGGCTTTGCGTTCGCTTTATGTAAAAAAACAGAATTGGAAAAGGCGAAGGGCCGGGCGCGGAGTCTTAGCCTGGATTTATATGATCAGTGGGCGGGATTGGAGTCCAATGGTCAGTTTCGGTTTACGCCGCCTACCCTGAGTATTATGGCGTTTCGTAAAGCAATGCAGGAACTGGAAGAGGAAGGAGGTATTGAAGCGAGGGAACATCGGTATAAAACCAATAAGCAAATCCTGGACGAAGGCATGCACGCGATGGGCTTTAAGCAATATCTGAAACCCGAAATTCAGGGACATATTATTTCTTCTTTTCTATACCCGGAAGATCCGCGTTTTGACTTTGCGGATTTTTACGAGAAATTGAATAAGCGGGGACTGGTGATTTATCCCGGTAAGCTTAGTAAGGCCAATGCTTTTCGGATTGGCAATATCGGTCAGATATTTCCGGATGATATAGAAAACCTGTTGCAGGCGATTAAAGAAATACTGGAAGGAGATAGCATCAGCGTATAGCCCGACAGTCATCGGAGTTTTTGGAGCGTTATGATGAAAGTTGATCTCCTGTTGCCGGCCGTGTATTTATTAAGTCAAAAGCCATATCTTTAAGCAACAATTTTTTTGCCATGAGTAAAGAGCTACGCAGCCGCGGCTGGTTTGGGAAAACCGGTAAAGACGGCTTTATATACAGGGCCTGGATGAAGAACCAGGGAATCCCGTCTTATGAATTTGAAGGGAGGCCGGTTATCGGTATTTGTAATACCTGGTCTGAACTTACGCCTTGTAATGCCCATTTTCGCGAACTGGCTGAATCGGTGAGGAGAGGTATCCTGGAGGCAGGAGGTTTCCCCGTTGAATTCCCTGTAATGTCTTTGGGAGAAACGTTGATAAAACCTACGGCGATGCTTTACCGTAATCTGGTAAGCATGGATGTGGAGGAGTCTATCCGGGCCAACCCGATGGACGGCGTAGTATTGTTATGCGGTTGTGATAAAACAACGCCTTCTCTTGTGATGGGAGCTTGTAGCGTCAATATACCATCGTTAGTTGTTTCGGGTGGTCCGATGCTGACCGGTAAATATAAAGGTAAAGATATTGGTACCAGTGATGTGTGGCGCTTTAGTGAGGCCGTGCGTTCCGGTTCCATGTCTGAAGAAGAAATGACAGTAGCTGAAGCTTGCATGTGCCGAAGCAGAGGACACTGTGCCGTAATGGGAACCGCATCTACCATGGCCAGCATGGTAGAGTCCCTCGGTTTGTCCCTGCCCGGAAATGCAGCGATACCCGCAGCAGATTCCAGAAGAAAAGTATTGGCGCAGATGTCGGGAATCCGCATCGTTGAGATGGTGAAGGAAAATCTGCGGTTGTCGGATGTGCTTACCAGAAAAGCGTTTGAAAATGCGATCATGGTCAATGCGGCTATCGGGGGGTCAACAAATTTCGTTCTGCATTTGCTGGCCATTGCCGGGAGAATAGGGGTGCCGCTTGACATGGAAGATTTTGATAAGCTTTCTCACAACATTCCGCTACTTGCCAATCTTCAGCCATCCGGCAAATATTTTATGGAGGATATGTATTATGCCGGGGGATTACCTGCCCTGATGAAAGAGATGGAGCAATGGCTACACAAAGAATGTATCACCGTTAATGGAAAAACGATTGGAGAAAATATTGCAGAGGCTGAATGTTATAACAGGGATGTAATTGCCGAAAATAAAAATCCGTTTAATGACGTGTCGGCATTGGCGGTGTTAAAAGGCAATGTATGCGAAAATGGCGCAGTGATCAAACCCTCTGCTGCCAGTCCTCATTTATTTAAACATACCGGTAAGGCGGTCGTTTTTGAGAGTATAGAAGATTATAAGAAGAGGATTGATGACCCTGACCTGGACGTAGATGAACATTGCGTGCTGGTTTTGAAAAATGTAGGACCCGCCGGTTATCCCGGTATGCCGGAGGTAGGTAATATGGGCCTGCCCAAGAAAGTACTCGCTAAAGGTGTTACGGATATGGTGCGTATATCCGACGGGAGGATGAGCGGAACGGGATTTGGAACCGTGGTATTGCACGTGTCGCCGGAAGCGGCGGTGGGAGGTAATCTCGCGGTTATACAGGACGGTGATATGATTACGCTTGACGTGGAAAAGAGAAGTTTACACGTGGATGTGACGGATGAAGAGTTAGCTGAACGGAAACGAAAAAAATCTATACCGCCATCGCCGTTTACACGCGGATATGTTAACCTGTTTGTGCGTCACGTAGAACAGGCGCATCTCGGAGTGGATTTGGATTTTCTGAAAGGATCATCGGGTAGTGAAGTGACGCGTGACTCCCACTAATCAGAAAGTATTTTATCGGATTTGAAATTAGCATGAATGGGTATCGTTTCTCATGATCATTTTCAAGGCCAGGTTGCTATTGTAACCGGGGCAGGGCAGGGGATAGGCTTTGAAATCGTAAAGGCGCTGTGTGAGCATGGCGCTTCTGTTGTTTTGAACGATTTGGATAAAGATTTGGCGCAGAGAGCCGCTGATAAGATAGATAGACAGGGTTTCAACTGTGTGGCAATGGCCGGCGATGTTTCCGAACCGGGTTTTATAGCTGAGATGGTCAATACTACCGTGGAGCGGTTTGGTAAGCTGACCATGATTGTGGCCAATGCGGGCATTACGAAGTTTGGAAGTTTTCTTGAATATCCGGCCGAATCGCTGCAACAGGTGCTGCAATTGAACCTGGTAGGTAGTTTCTTGTTTGCCCAGGCGGCAGCGCGGCAAATGGTCAAGCAGGAGTCCGGAGGAAGTATTGTATTTATGTCATCGGTTACCGGTCATCAGGCGCATAAGGATTTGGTGGTGTACGGCATGACCAAGGCCGCCCTGGAAATGCTGGCAAAGGGCTTGGTAGTGGAACTGTCCGAACATAAGATTTCTATAAATGCCATAGCGCCGGGAGCCACGCTTACCGAACGTACGCTGGAAGACCCGAATTACGTAGCCACATGGAGTCGTTTAACGCCCACTGGACGTCCGGGTGAAGTGCAGGACATAGCCAATGCCGCTCTCTTCTTGCTTTCGCCGGCTTCCAGGCAGATCACCGGGCAAACCATTGTGGTGGATGGAGGCTGGTCCTGCGTGAGTCCATCGCCTTATTGAGTTTGGACGAATGTACAGGCGTAACCCTTGTACATTTATATACTCCCCGTTCTTCCCCCGTCCACGGGAATGCTGGCGCCGTTGATATAAGACGCAGCCGGGGAAGCCAGGAACGCCACCATGTTGGCAATTTCTTCGGGCCGGCCAAATCGTTTCATCGGTATCCTTCCCTCCATTTCCTTTTCAATCATATCAATACCGACTTTTCTTGTTTGTGCGATTTCCGCTATGATAGACTCAAGTCGTGCCGTTCTGGTGGAGCCGGGGAGAACATTGTTGACGGTTATATTGTACTGACCCACTTCATTGGACAGGGTTTTAGCCCAGGAGGCGACCGCGGCTCTGATGGTATTTGAAACTCCCAAATTGTCAATGGGGATTCTTACCGAGGTGGACAGGATGTTGATGATTCTGCCGTAGCCTTCCTGCTTCATCCCCGGAAGAACAGCCTGGGCGAGTATTTGATTGTTAATAAGATGCTGCCTGAATGCATGCTCAAAGTCTTCAGGTTTGGCCTGAGTAATAGCGCCTGCGTCAGGCCCGCCGGTATTGTTGATTAATATATGGATGTGATGGTTACCCACAATAGTCTCAACCGCTTTCTTTACCCGGGATGTAACATTGAAGTCGGCAACCTGAAAACCGTGCTCCTGCGCGAAAGGAACAGGTAGCTGTTTTACAGCCTGCCTGAGCCGATCTTCGTTTCGGGAAAGCAATACGCAGGTTGCGCCAAGTTCTGCCAATTCCCTGGCAATGGCTAACCCTATACCTTGTGTGCTTCCGCAGACGATAGCCGCTTTACCTCTGATAGATAAATTCATATATGGGAGATTTATGTTTAAAAATAGTTATGTCTTTTATACCTGTGTTTTTATTTGCGGGTTGATAATATATTTGCATCTTTTTTATACGGCATCCACTAAGCGAGCCGTTAATTAATTTATGAAAAAAGCTTTTACCGGCAGTTTGTGTTTTATAGCTGTCTCAATAGCATCCTGTAACCTGAAACCCAATCAACCTGTTAGCCAGATACCCGAAGCGACCCTGACAGTACCGGAATCTGGCGGAGATACCAGCCATGGAATCGCCGACGCTGCAACAATACTTGCCAGGCCGGAAGTACCGGTTTTATGCTATCATCAGATTAGGAACTGGAAAGGTAATGAATCGAGAGGTGTAAAAGATGTGGTGGTACCTCCGGAATTATTTAAATCTCATTTACAGTTGTTGGCAGACAGCGGATACCATACCATACTGCCCGATGATTTGTATCGGTATCTCACTGAAGGGAAACCACTGCCTGAGAAACCGGTTATGCTTACGTATGATGATAGTGACCGCGACCAGTACGTGGTTGCTGCTCCCGAGATGAAGAAACATGGATTCAAAGGAGTATTTTTTATCATGACTGTTTCACTGGGACGTTCGATCTATATGAGTAAAGAGCAGGTGAAGGACTTGTCCGATCAGGGACATGTTATCGCATCACACACCTGGGATCACCAAAATGTGAAAAAGTATAAAGGAGAAGATTGGGAAAAGCAAATAGCAAAACCGGCGCGTGAATTGGAAACCATCACGGGAAAGCCGGTTGAATATTTTGCCTATCCGTTCGGTGCCTGGAATAAGGAGGCTATTCCTGAATTGAAAAAGCATAATGTGAAGGCTGCTTTTCAGTTGTCCACACCCAGAGATTCGACGGAGCCTTTATATACCATCAGGCGTATGATTGTTCCGGGCGACTGGAGCGCGCAAACCATGTATAAAGCCATGAAACGGACCTTTAGGAGTTGAAATGCACCCGCTTCTTTTTGAGGCGTCATTTCATGACGATCTTTTTCCTTAGGTTTGTAAAAAATAGCTCCATGAACAGGATACTACTTATTACCACTTTGATCTTTTTGTTTTCCTGCAATTCCAGTGAAAAAAAAGCGGAAAGCTCTCCCGTAGAAGAACGGGCAGAAGGGATTGTTTCCTATTCGGAAGTTTTTGATGCTTCCTTTGAAAATGTGCTCAACCGGTATTATGCGCTTCGCGATGCATTGGTAGCGAGTGATGCGGCAGCGGCTGATAATGCGGCGAACGGTTTGATCCAGTCTGTGGGCGAATTGAAGTGGGATGAGTTGAAAAGTGTTGACACCAGTAATATTATCATTCCGACCGCCCAAACCTATACCGGCGGTATTGATAGCGAGAGCAAGGGGCTTGTAGGAGAAACGGATATTGAAAACAAGCGGAAGTCCTTTCAGATGATCTCCGGCAACCTGTTTGATTTGGCCAGAACGGTAAGATATGGTAAGCACAAGCTGTACCTGCTCCATTGCCCCATGGCGTTTGACAATGCCGGCGCTGACTGGTTAAGCAGCACCACGGATATTAAGAATCCCTACTTCGGAGATAAGATGCTTACCTGCGGAGCCGTGAAGGATTCCGTAGTGCTGAGATAAGATGTCACCGGCGTTATTTCGCGGATGATTTGTTTTCTCTTTTTCAGAACAGCACGGCGATCAATCCACAGGCTACAGTTCCCTTCTTCTTATCCGGTTCGGAACTATCCAATGGCTGCTATACCCGGATGGGGTATGGAAGTTAGTGTACGATATTGATTAACTCCACATCAAAGATAAGGGCTGCTCCTCCTGGAATGGTTCCACCGGCTCCCTGTTCGCCATAGCCTAAAGTATAGGGGATATAGAATTTAAACCGGGAACCAACGGGCATTAGTTGCACCCCTTCGGTCCAGCCTTTAATCACCTGATTCAGGGCGAAAGAGATGGATTCACCCCGGTCGCGCGAGCTGTCGAATTTGGTTCCGTTAACTAAAAACCCTTCGTAATGAACTTCCACTGTACTGGTGTCGGAGGGTTTAGGCCCGTTACCCAGTTTGAGGATTTCATATTGTAATCCGCTGGGTGTGACTTTAACCCCATCTCTTTTTTTGTTTTCGGCTAAGAATTTTTCTCCTTCTTCGATGGCCGCCTGCGATTTCTTGCGCATAAAGGCCTGTAATTGTTCTCTAACGGTCATATCTGCTTCCTGACTGGTTAATAATGTTTTTTCGTCTTTTAATACAGCGTGAAATCCCTTGTTCATAAGGGCAAAGTTGATGGTGTCCACGCCCTGTGATTTGAAAAAAGTGGCGTCGATCATACCCAAAGCATAACTCATGCTGTCAATTGCATTGGATAATTCCGGCTTTGGCGGTTGGGGTTCGGCATATATAATATGAGAAGTGTTGCCGGCAATTTCCTGCAGGGATGAACATCCCGTAGTGAGCAAATAGACTGCACCCGTTGCCAATAGAATAAGTGGAGACGTTTTTTTAATCATGATTGAATCTAAATTAATGGTTTTTATTATTCATTTCGGAGCGAACGACCCGTGAGATGGATAAACACATCTTCCAGGTTAGCTTTTTTTACTTCTTTGGGACGTTCAAATCCCGTAGCTACCAGGTCATCAATCAACTGGTCGGGACTGTGTAAAGCAATAATCTTACCATGATCAACGATGGCTACCCGGTCGCATAATATCTCCGCTTCATCCATGTAATGGGTGGTGATAATAACTGTGGTTCCTTTTGAACGGATATCCCGGATTAAGTCCCACAGGTTTCTTCTCGCGTGGGGATCCAACCCGGTAGTTGGTTCATCTAAAAAGATAATCCTCGGTTTGTTGACCAGGGTAGTGGCGATGGAGAAACGCTGTTTCTGACCGCCGCTGAGTTCTTTATATTGATTCTTTGCCTTGTCTTCGAGGTTTACAAGATGCAATAGTTCCCGCACGTTGACGGGCTCGTTGTAAAGCCCGCCGAACAGGATGATGAGTTCGGAAAGGTTCAGGCTGGGATAAAAGCCCGAAGACTGAAGCTGAACGCCAATAATTCTTTTGATTTTATCCGCTTCGTGATCCAGGTTAAATCCGTCAATAATCACTTCCCCGCTGGTTTTCGGTCGCAGGGTTTCCATGATTTCCAGCGTGGTGGATTTTCCTGCCCCGTTGGGTCCCAGGAGCCCGAATATCTCGCCTTCATATACGCTGAAACTGATCCCTTTTACCGCCTCAAAATCTCCATAGTTTTTCACCAGATTTCTCACGGTAATAACTTCCTTTTCTGACATGGGCGGCAAGTTAATACAGTTAAGCATCCCGACAAATTAATTCACGTATTCACTTACGGCAGGAAATGCAGGGACGAGTGGCTGAATTTATTGGATGAAAATAGCTTTCGTAGGGGCTTTGAGATATAGAATCCGGCTGCTCTTTAAGGCAGGAGATACCTTACCGGGCTGAAAGGAATACAATCCGTAGGGTAAGAGAATCGTTTATGATTTGGCGGATATTTTTGCGGATAGCGCCAATAAATAAAAAGTTATATTATCTTTTAGCCTTTAATTTTGAAAGTAATGAACAGGTTATTGCTGACAAATAAGAGAAATTGGGTTGCTTTATATGCGCGGCTGGCGATTGCGATAGTCATTTTTCCGCACGGCGCGCAAAAATTGTTAGGCTGGTTTGGCGGCGCCGGCTTCCAGGGTACCATGTATTATATGACGGACATTGTGGAGGTATCATGGATCCTTGGGTTCCTGGTTATTATAGTCGAATTTTTCGGGTCGTTGCTGCTGGCCGCCGGACTGTTTACGAGATATGCAGCCTTAGCATTGGCGTTTAATTTTATTGGCGTATTGTTAGTGGATATTGGAGGTAATGGATTTTTTATGAATTGGGCGAAGGTAGAAGGAAAGGGTGAAGGGTATGAGTATTTTATCCTCCTGTTCGGATTAATAATCATCACCCTCGTTACGGGGGGAGGAAAGTTGAGTTTCGATGCGTTTTTATTTAATAAGAAACGGCGATTTAGTAACCGGCATCGCTAAAGTTTATTTTTGATTTACCTGCCAATTTCTGTTTGAAATTTAAAAAATAAGGGAGGACATTTACCTGCCCTCCCAATTGATATGATCATCCAGTATTGTAATTAGGAACTGACTCCAAATAAAAAATCTAAATCAATCTAAATCACAAACCCATCCGGGAATATAGAACCCTTCTTGACTACCACGATGCCGTCTTTCACCGTATAAAGCGGGTGATCGGAATCCGGTAAGTGCGAGCCGCCATTGATACGGACATCATTGCCGATGCGACAATTTTTGTCAATGATGGCATTACGGATGTAACAACGTTCCCCGATGCCCATTTTAGGAAGCCCCTGGCTCGCAGCATTGTTCATTTCATCAATCGTCTCAAAATAATCGCTACCCATGATATAGGTATTGACGATGGTGGAACCCGAACCGATTCGGGTACGTATGCCGGTAACGCTGTTTTCTATACGGGATGCATTGATAATACAGCCTTCCGCAATCAGGGTTTTTTCGAGTGTTGTTCCGCTGATCTTGGCCGGCGGTAGCATTCTCGGCCGCGTATAGATTGAATTTTGATTATCGAATAAATTAAAGAGCGGGATGTTTTCCGTAAGCGCCAGGTTAGCCTCAAAGAAGGAATATATATTTCCTATATCAGTCCAGTAGCCATCGTACTGGTAGCTCACTACCCGATGTTTACTTATGGAGTTGGGAATGATTTCTTTTCCAAAATCGGTTGCATCTTTATGCGTATCCATCAGCAATTCAAACAACAGGCTGCGATTGAAAATATAGATACCCATGGATGCAAGGTAGATTCTACCGGCCTTTTGCATCTCATCCCCTGTATCGCTTACCCAATCCGGAAGCAGGTCTTTTTTGGGTTTTTCAATAAAGGAAGTAATGTATCTTTCTTCATTGGATTTAAGTATGCCAAACTCCGGCGCTTCTCTTTCGCCCACCGGGATAGTGGCGATGGAAAGGTCTGCCCCGGATTCTATATGGTTGTCCAGCATTCCTCCAAAGTCCATCTGGTACAGCTGGTCTCCGGACAGGATGAGTACGTGATCAAATTCTTGCTGCTGCAGATGACGCAGCGACTGCCTGACAGCATCGGCCGTTCCCTGATACCATCCGTGGTTATCCGGGGTTTGTTCAGCAGCAAGTATGTCCACAAAGGCCTTACTGAAAATGCTAAAGTGGTAGGTGTTTTTGATGTGCTTATTAAGAGATGCAGAATTGAACTGGGTAAGTACATACATTCTGCCGATGTCGGAATTGAGACAATTGGAAATAGGAATATCTACTAACCGGTATTTGCCGGCAATGGGTACAGCGGGTTTACTGCGGGTGGCGGTGAGAGGTGATAATCTTGTTCCGGCGCCACCACCTAAAATTATGGCGATCACATTCTTCTTCATAGTTGTTACGATTAGTGTTAATAAACAAATGAATTTAAAGCTATTTTTTGGTTGTTATCATTTTATCTTTTGGGTGCTTACCAAATCTGTCTATTTTGGAAGCAAACCTTCATATAAGGAGAGATATTGTTTTACGCTCTGCTGCCAGCTAAAATCCAGTTGCATCATTTTTTCCCTTACTTCCTTCACTTTTTCTTTATCCTCATAAAGGCTTACTGCCCGCCAGATGCCCTGGGTGATATCGCCTACGGATGCCCAGTTATAGACGATGCCATAACCGCCCTCCTCACCATAATCTACTACGGTGTCGCGTAACCCTCCGGTTTTGCGTACCATAGGTATCGTGCCATAGCGCATAGCATACATCTGATTTAGACCGCAGGGTTCCACCCGGGAAGGCATTAGTAAGAAGTCGGCGCCGGCATACATCAGGTGGCTTAATGATTCGTTGTAGCCGATATAGGCGTTATAATCATTCTGCGCCAACCGGTGCAATCCGCTTAACTGGGATTCTACTTCGGGAAATCCGCTTCCCAGAATCAGAAAATTCATTTTTCGACCGATATAATAAAAGCTATCGCTTATCGCAGAAGGGAGGATGTCTGCTCCTTTCTCGCCAACGAGCCTCCCAATGAAAACAATCAATGGCTTATTAATATCCAGGTTGAAAGTTTTGCAGAGCTGTTGTTTGTTTTTTAGTTTTCCCTCGGTAACGCTATCTAACGTGTAGTGATCTTCCAGATAAGTATCGGTGCCCGGATCCCATACTTCTGTATCAATGCCATTTAAAATGCCTGAACATTTTCCTTTTTCATATTCAAACAGCGCCTCCAGTCCATTGGCCGACTGGCGCAGTTCATTCAAATAACTGTTGCTGACGGTGGTTACTTTCCAGGCGCATTTAATTCCTGAAGCCAGCGGATTGATGTTGTTTTGCCAATCCAGCATCCCCCATTTCCAACTGTCCCAGGGGGGCAGCAGGAAACTCTTATCCCATCCCATCACACCCTGGTATTGAGCATTATGAATGGTAAGCACTGTTGGAATCTGCCGCAGGTGCTGGTATTTGTAGCAATGCTTGATCATGAAGGGGATCAGTCCCGTATGATGGTCGTGTACGTGGATGATATCGGGGTGATGAACCCAGGAAGATACCCAGTCTACCACCGCTACCTGAAAGCCCGTGAACCGGTCAATGTCGTCGTCGTAGCCATACACTTTCTCCCTGTCTAATAATCCGTTGATGTCAACGAGATATAAATCAAAGCCCAATTTGTTGGTTCGTTCTTTGATAAGCGTATAGTCGAACCAGTAGTCGCCTATATTGGTTCGCCCTTTATGCACCACGTCCCACTCATTCTCCATCAGAAATTTTGTTTTGTACATAGGCATCACCACTTTGGCAATATGTCCGAGCTCATTTTGGTATTTAGGCAGGGCGCCTACCACATCGCCCAGTCCGCCGGCTTTGGCCACGGGGTAACATTCAGCGCTTACGTGTAGTATTTCCATTCTGTATAAAATTCTATGCGTGGGTTCTTTGCCTGAATATAAGAAGGTTTTCGCTTTATCCAAGCAGCAGATAAAAAAATATTTTATGCATAATAAATGCCCATGTTGGAATTAACACGGGCATTTTATCCGGTGAGATAAATTATTTGAGTTTACGCTTTTACACTGCGTCCGATTTTGTGACCGGATACGGCGAAAAAGTAGATAAACAAATAGCAGGGTATCATGATCCAAAATGCCTGCTGAAGCCCTATCTTTTCGCCTAAGGATGCCCATACGCGAGGCAATATACCGCCTCCGGCTATCCCAACGATTAACAGCGCAGAACCCGTTTTGGTGAATTTCCCCAGTCCGTCAATGGCCAATGGCCAAATAGCGGGCCAGATGAGTGCATTCGCTAAGCCCAGCAAGGCTATAAACAATACCGATGTAAACCCGGTGGTGAATATGGCACACAGGGAAAACAGCAGCCCGAGGATTGCCGAGAGTTTCAGTACTCCTTTTTGTGAAAGATATTTGGGAATGGTGAATATACCAACAAGATAGCCCACCAACATGCCAATCATGGTATAGGTAGTAAAGTGCTTGGCAACATCGAGGCTGATACCAATGGAGGCTCCGTAGATCTGAATGATATCGCCCGCCATTACTTCAACGCCCACATATAAAAAGATGGAGATGAACCCGAGCCACAGATAGGGGTAATCAAATATGCTTTTTCGTTGCACAAAGTCTCCGGAGACAGACTCTGCTCCTTCCTCTCCTTCAGCTTTTACTTCCGGAAGGTGCGAGATGTATATAAATACGCCTAACAATACCAGAACAATGGCGATAACGACGTATGGTAAGACAACCCGGGATGCTAATGCATCTAACTCTGCGGCTTTTTGTACGGCGTCCATCGTACTGAGTTTGGCCTCTAATGCAGAGGAGTCCTTCAGAACAATGGCCCCTAATATCAACGGAGCCAGGGCGCCCGCCGCTTTGTTACATACGCCCATGATGCTGATCCGCTTTGCGGCGCTTTCTATAGGACCCAGTATAGTGATGTACGGGTTGGAGGCCGTTTGCAGCAGGGCAAGCCCCGTACCTATGATAAACAGCCCTAACAGGAAGATATTATAATTTCTGCTTTTGGCTGCGGGGATAAACAACAGCGCACCCACCGCCATAATAAGAAGCCCCACCATCATCCCGTTTTTGAAACCCGTTTTCTTTAATACCCAGGAAGACGGGAATGCCATCACGGCGTAAGAAATGTAAAAGGCAAAAGTTACCAGCACCGCTTCTGCTGTAGTCAGTTCGCAAGCCATAGCGAGGTAGGGGATGAGCGTACTGTTGGCCCAGGTAACAAATCCGAAGATGAAAAACAATGCGCCAATAATTACTATCGGCGAGAGAAAATTTTTTCTGTTTTCAGGCTGAATGGTAGTAGATGTTGACATACTCTATAAATAAAAATTTATCGAACTTAACAAACATATTGCAATTCCAACGGCATTTTTATTTTTTTTACCTTAGGCATGGGTAATCGTTTAATTTCATGGGCAGTTCTTATATTTACCTTTTAATGCAGGAAGTCTCTCCGAAAGTCCTTCCCTATACGTCATCGGAAATATTGAATAGCAGGTATTTATAAGGATTTTTAGCAGGGGCGTTCGGGGAGGTGAAAGATTGATTTTTAATAGTAAGCATCTAATAATGGATTACACATGGAAAAAGAATATGCGATAGGAATTGATATTGGTGGTACCAATACCGTATTTGGAATTGTGGACCACCGGGGAGATACGCTGTACAGAGGCGCTATTTCCAGTAGGAAGTATGAACAGGTCGAGGATTATATACAAGAGTTGTATGAAGCGCTTCAGCCGGCGATTGATCAGGTGGGGGGCATCCAAACCATTAAGGGGATAGGTGTGGGTGCGCCCAACGGCAATTATTATAGTGGCATGATAGAATACGCGCCGAATTTGATCTGGAAAGGCGTGATACCGATATCCCGGTTAATGACTGAAAAATTTAGCATACCCGCTGCGCTGACAAATGATGCCAATGCTGCGGCGGTAGGTGAGATGATGTATGGAGCAGCTAAGGGGATGAAAGATTTCATCATGATTACGCTCGGTACGGGCGTGGGAAGCGGGATAGTAGCCAACGGACACCTGATTTACGGACATGACGGCTTCGCCGGAGAATTGGGACATACCATGATTATCCCCAATGGCCGTTTACACCAGGGTACCGGTATGCATGGATCATTAGAAAGCTATGCCTCGGCAACCGGGGTGGCTTATACGGCAAAGGAATTCCTGGAGCAACGACCTGAACAGCCGAGTTTGCTACGGAACTATCCGGTGGAGGAAATCAACTCAAAAGTAGTGTATGACTGCGCTAAGCAAGGGGATGCGATGGCCATTGAAGTATACGAATTTACGGGTGAAATATTGGGCATGGCGCTCGCTAATTTTGTGATGTTTTCTTCTCCCGAGGCGATCATCCTGTTTGGGGGAATGACCAAGGCAGGTGATTTGATCCTGAAGCCTACCCGCGAACACATGGAAAAGAATTTACTGCCTATCTTTCAGAATAAGGTTAAACTGCTGTTTAGCGAATTAAAAGAGTCCGATGCTGCCATCCTGGGCGCCAGTGCGCTGGTGTGGGATTTAAAAGAGTAATGAGGGTTGGCCGGTGTCTCGTCAGCCAGCAGAAATTTGAAAGAGATGTGTCCCTGCTCATACGTAATTTCAACGTTTCCTATGCAGGAGACGCAGCGGTGAAGAAGGCTGTCCCCCGTTTCTCCGTAATAATATTTATAGCTATAAATTTAAAAAATCTATCCCCGGGTAACCGGCTGATTGTCAATGACGAATAAAATTAGTAATAAAATGCTAAAAATATTAGTATTTTTATGTCCTGAATATGGCGCGGACAGATATGATAGCACGCCTGCATCAGGATATTCTGCGTATGCAGGGACAGCAACCGGTGGCGGATTCGTCTGCCGGAAAGGTGGCATTGGGTCCTGTGCTGGATGCTTTTCCCGATAAGGTATTTCCAACGGGTGCAATACATGAGTGCATCAGTCCTACGCCTTCGGCAGCGGCTGCTACATCGGGCTTTATTGCCGGTATATTAGGCAGCCTGATGAAGAACGGAGGAGCCTGCGTCTGGATCAGTCGGGAGAAGATAATATTTCCACCGGGATTGAAATCTTTTGGTATAGAGCCTGACCGCGTGTTATTTATTCACCTCAGAAAAGAAAAAGACATTTGCTGGGCAATGGAAGCCGCCCTGCAGGCAGAAGGGCTGGCAGGTGTGGTGAGCGAATTGCCGAATTTGGATTTCACTGTTTCCCGGCGACTTCAGTTAGCAGTAGAAAAGAGTGGTGTTACCGGTTTTGTTCTGAGACATCAACTGCGTCAACTACATCCCACTGCCTGTGTCGGTCGCTGGCAGATCGCCTCCGGAGCAAGCTATCATCCGGATGGGATGTCCGGTGTGGGGTTTCCGTGCTGGAATGTGGAGTTACAAAAAATACGGGGAGGCAGGCCGGGCTCCTGGCGGCTGGTCTGGATGGACGGTTGTTTCCATGAACTACCTGCAGCATCTGTTATTTCTTCACAGACAGTTTTTCGGAAAATCGGGTAATATGCGAAGGTTCATGGCAATATGGTTTCCACACCTGCTGGCGGAAGGGATGATACGCCGTCGGCATGAATTAAAGGATACCGTTTTTGTGCTGGCTGCACCTGATCGTGGCAGGATGTGTATTACTGCTGTCAGTGTTGCTGCACAGGCGCAGGGTATTTACGTCGGTATGGCTGTTGCCGACGGAAGAGCGCTTGCCTCCGGTCTGCAGGTGCTTGATCACGAACCGGGCATGGGTCAGAAACTCCTGATCGCCCTGGGATATTGGTGCATCCACTATACCCCCGTTGCTGCCGTTGACCTGCCTGATGGATTGCTGCTGGACGTGAGCGGATGTGCCCATCTGTGGGGAGGCGAAATAAAGTATGCTGAAGATATACAGAATCGCCTCAAAGGATTGGGATATACGGTGCACATTGCTATCGCAGGTACTATTGGGGCGGCATGGGCACTTGCCAGATACCAAAGGCAAGCCATTGTTCTTGCAGCATCCGGCGAAGAAAAAAAAGCTTTATCTCCATTACCTCCCGCAGCCCTGAGATTGGAGACTACCGTTGTTGAACGCCTGCAAAAGTTAGGCTTATATACCATCGGGCATTTTATAAATATGCAACGCTCTGCCCTGCGCCGCCGGTTTGGAGCAGTGCTAATCGATCGGATGGATCAGGCATTGGGTTGGAAGGAAGAGCCTCTTATACCTTTGCAACCTATAGAACCTTACCGGGAGCGGCTGTCCTGTCTGGAACCTATCATAACCCGAAGCGGTATCGAGATTGCTTTGAAACAACTACTCCATACCTTATGTGAACGCCTGATAAAAGGGGATAAAGGATTACGTAAGGCAGTGTTTAAGGCTTATCGGATAGACGGAGAGATAAGGCAAATAGAAATCGGTACGCACCTGCCGTCTCAACAGCCGGCACATTTATTTAAATTATTTGAGCTGAAGATTAATCAGATTGAACCGGCATCGGGTATTGAGCAGTTTGTACTCGAAGCGCCGGTTGTAGAAAAGGCAATGCATGATCCGGGAATGCTGTGGCACAACCATACATTGAATGACGGGCGGCTGGCAGAGTTATTGGATCGATTGACAGGTAAGCTGGGAAAGGGTATTGTACATCGTTACCTGCCGGCGGAGCATTTCTGGCCGGAGCGCTCTGTTAAAGAAGCGCAGGAACTACATGAGCAGCCTGCTACAGTCTGGGCAAGCGATCGACCCCGTCCGGTACGCTTGCTACCAGCGCCTGAGCCGGTGGAAGTAACAGCGCCGATACCCGATTATCCACCGATGAACTTTTGTCATAAAGGAATATTACACATAATTAAGAAGGCAGATGGCCCCGAGCGTATCGAAAGAGAGTGGTGGATAGATCAGGGAATGCATCGTGATTACTATGTGGTGGAAGATGAAAAAGGCGAACGATTCTGGCTTTTTCGTCTGGGACATTATACCGGCGACCAACCGTGCAGGTGGTATTTACACGGGTTTTTCGTTTGAATTCAAAGATTCAGCAAACAGCAGAATCCCGATAGAAGATAAAGGAGGCAATATGCAGTACACGGAGTTACAGGTTACGACTAATTTCAGTTTTTTGCGCGGTGGTTCTCATCCCGAGGAAATGGTGGCGCAGGCTGCTGCACTGGGTTATACTGAAATTGCCATTACCGATCATAATACGCTTGCGGGCGTGGTGCGCGCTCATACTGCTGCAAAAGCAGCCGGCATCCATATTATTGTCGGTTGCTGTATTGATCTGAAAGACGGCCCTTCATTACTGGCCTATCCCACCCACCTGGACGGGTATGCCCGCCTGTCTCATCTGCTGACCACCGGTAACCTGCGCACCGAAAAAGGAAAATGCGAGCTGTACAAAAAGGATGTATATGCTCACAAAGAAGGAATCCTGTTTGCGGTGGCGCCGCCTCCGAAATTGAATAATCGCTTTGATTATGACGAACCTTTCAAACAGGCATTGAGGGAATATCGGGAAAATTTAACCGGACAGCTGTACTTAACCGTTACCCGCTCTTATCAGGGTGATGATATTAAAAAATTCTATCGGCTTCGGGAATTATCCGACTACTATAAGATTCCTTTACTTGCTACCAATGATGTGCATTACCATGATGCAGATCGCAGACAATTGCAGGATATGCTCACCTGTATCCGTGAGAAGCGAACGATCTATAATGCAGGTTATCTGCTCCATCAGAATGCGGAACGATTTTTAAAGCCGGAAAAAGAAATGCTGCGTCTGTTCCGGCAGTATCCGGATGCTATCCGCCGGACACAGGAGATCGTAAATGCCTGCCGTTTTTCTCTTGATGAGCTTAAATATGTTTATCCGCAGGAAATTACTACTGAAGGGCGTACACCCGATCAGCAGTTAGCATACCTGGTATGGCAGGGTGCTCAGAAAAGATTTGGTGAAACCATTCCTGAAAAAATTAAAAAGTCTATTGAATACGAGCTGGGCTTTGTGGAGCGAAAAAATTATGCTGCTTATTTTTTAACGGTTTATGATTTTGTACAGTTTGCCAGAGCTAATGAGATTCTCTGTCAGGGACGCGGATCCGCCGCCAACTCCGTGATCTGCTATTGCCTGGAAATTACATCGGTGGACCCTTCCAAATTCAGATTGCTTTTTGCACGGTTTATGTCTGATGCAAGGAATGAGCCTCCGGATATAGACGTTGACTTTGAACATCAAAGGCGCGAAGAAGTGATGCAATACATTTACGGAAAATTTGGCCGCGATCGTGCAGGTATTGTGGCTACCGTTACGCAGGTGCATTACAAGGGTGCGATACGTGATGTGGCCAAAGCCATGGGGCTTTCTGCGGATATGATTAATGTGCTGGCAGGTTGTGGCGGCTCGCGCAGTGAAGGTGTTCAGGAAGAACGTATTCGTGAAGCAGGTTTGAACCCTGATGATCCGCATCTGCGAAAAGTATTGGAATTGACAAAACAATATATAGGATTTCCGCGTCAGTTGGGACAACACACAGGCGGATTTGTCATCTCTCAAAACAAACTGTCCTATTTGTGTCCTATACTCAACGCACGGATGAAAGACAGAACGAACATAGAGTGGAATAAGGATGATATTGATGCGCTTGGATTATTAAAAATTGACGTGCTGGCACTGGGTATGCTGACGTGTATCCATAAGTGTTTCGACCTTGCGAAGCAGCATTATAACCTCGACCTGACGCTGGCAAATATTCCACAGGATGATCCGGAAGTATATGAGATGATCTGCCGTGCGGATACGATTGGCGTCTTTCAGATCGAGAGCCGGGCGCAGATGTCTATGCTGCCACGGTTGAAGCCCCGGTGCTTTTATGATTTGGTTATTGAAGTGGCGATTGTACGCCCCGGTCCCATACAGGGCGATATGGTACATCCCTATCTCCGCCGTCGTAATGGTCAGGAGAAAGTAGAGTACCCTTCCGAAGCTTTGAAGGAAATACTGGGTAAGACGCTGGGCGTCCCGCTTTTTCAGGAACAGGCAATGGAAATCGCGATTGTGGCAGCAGGTTTTACGCCTGCTGAAGCGGATGCCTTGCGCAGGAGTATGGCGACGTTCAAGGCGCATGGCATGGTAAAACGATTTCATGATAAGCTGATCGGAGGTATGTTGAAGAACGGCTATACCCGGGAGTATGCGGAAAGAGTTTTTAAACAACTGGAAGGTTTTGGCTCTTACGGATTTCCGGAAAGCCATGCGGCAAGTTTTGCTCTGTTGGTGTATATATCCAGTTGGTTAAAATGTCATTATCCTGATGTATTTGCCGCCGCCCTGCTCAATAGTCAGCCGATGGGATTCTATGCTCCTGCACAGATTGTAAGGGATGCGCAGAGGCATGGAGTAACCGTTCGTCCGGTAGATATCAATTATTCCGTATGGGACAATACGCTGGAAGAAAAGGAAGGAAAGTATTGTGCGTTGCGTCTGGGATTTGTGCAGGTGAAAGGATTAAGAGAAGAAGAGATAACCAAACTTGTAACCGCCCGGGAAAAAGCGTTTACTTCCGTCAATGAACTGTTGGACGCAGGTGTATCTATTGCGATGCTGGAGATACTTGCTGAAGCGGATGCATTCCGTTCTATTGGTTTGGACAGAAGAAGAGCATTGTGGGAGATCAGTGCGCTTGCTGATCACCCGTCGGGGATATTTAAGGGACAGCCTTCGGAGAGCGAAGAGGAACAGCCCGTAGTGCTTCCTGAAATGACCGCCTCTGAACACGTCCTGCAGGACTATAGTAGTCTTTCGCTCTCACTAAAAGCCCATCCGGTTCATTTTGTAAGGAGCCGGCTTGGTAGCCATCACGTTGTTTCCGCTGCGGAGCTCAGTGGATTGCCGGATGGTGCATTTGTGAAGGTAGCCGGTTTAGTACTTGTGCGGCAACGTCCCCGGACAGCCGGGGGCATTTGTTTTATCACCATCGAAGATGAAACGGGCAACGCCAACCTGGTCGTAGTCCGGCAACTGTTTGATCGGTATCGTAAAGAAATATTACAATCCAAACTGCTGATGGTTGCGGGCAGGCTGCAACGGGAAGGCGAAGTGATCCATGTGGTGGTGCAGGAATGTTTTAACCTTTCCCCTTTACTGGGCCAACTGAGTCCTTCACCGGCTGAAGGTACACAGGTGTTGACCCCGTGCCGGGCAGATGAAAAGGATGGTGAAATACCCTCCGGTGATGATAATCGAAGGGCTTCCGGGAAAGTGGTACAGGGAAGTTTGTTCCCATCGCGGGATTTTAAATGAGGTGGACGGTATGGCAATTTTTTTGATAAGACTTGTAGAAAATAATCAAAATTCAACTCGTATCCCAATCCTTGGCTGTAATGCAATAATCCTCTTTCCCTTCATTAGAAGAAAGATTTATTTTTGAATAACTTTAAAAGAATATGGCAAAACTTGAAGACATTACCAAAGGCGCTTATTTAACCGGAATAATACCTAATCAGACCATTGAAGTAGTTGACGTAGTTTGGCACGGAGGGGATGTAATTGAAATTACTTTTAAGGATGCATTGGGCGCACCAAATAATCAAATTCTTTATCGTGATAGTGAGTCTTCAATAGAAGTAGCAGACGCTTCTACACCCTGGAGTTTTAATGGAGCATCTGAAAGATTTAAACTGGTTTCTGAAGCCTACAGAATCAAACTTGCTTATATTTTTGACCCTATGGTGGCTATTCATACATCTATGATTGAGCCTCTTCCACATCAGATTACCGCTGTTTATGATAGCATGTTGCCCAGGCATCCGCTTCGTTTCGTTTTAGCCGACGATCCGGGTGCGGGTAAAACAATTGTGGCGGGGCTGCTTATTAAGGAATTAGCTATTCGGGGAGATGTAAAAAGGTGCTTAATTGTTTGTCCGGGAGTGCTTGCAGAACAATGGCAGGATGAATTGGATCAAAAATTTCAACTTCCATTTGAAATTTTGACGAATGATAAGATAAATGCATCAAGAACGGGCAACTGGTTCAATGAGCAAAACTTAGTGATCGCCAGATTGGATAAATTGAGTCGTGATGAGGATTTGAAAGAGAAACTCCGTGTTACAGACTGGGATTTAATCATCGTGGACGAGGCCCATAAAATGTCTGCTTCTTTTTTTGGAGGCGAGATAAAATTTACAAAAAGATATCGTTTGGGACAATTGTTGTCAAGGATTACCAGGCATTATCTTCTGATGACAGCTACGCCTCATAACGGAAAGGAAGAAGATTTTCAATTGTTCCTTGCTTTGATTGATGGAGATCGGTTTGAAGGTAAGTTTAGGGATGGTGTGCACACCGTAGATGTATCGGATATTATGCGTCGGTTACTCAAAGAGCAATTGGTAAAATTTGACGGTAAACCGCTGTTCCCTGAGCGTATTGCCCTTACTGTTCCCTATCAACTTTCCGCGCTTGAAGAACAATTATACATTGAGGTAACAAATTATGTGCGGGAACAATTTAACAGAGCAGACAATTTAGATACCGGAAGAAGAGGTAATGTTGGTTTTGCCCTTACTATTTTACAGCGAAGATTAGCATCATCTCCCGAAGCCATATATCAG
>JACFNM010000420.1 GCA_019454915.1 Chitinophagaceae bacterium | reverse complement strand
TCGCCTTCTCAGGATACGCTCACCCTAAACCCTATCAAACGATTAGAACTGGATTCATCCGGCAGACTCTCAAAGGTGACGGTCGTGGCGCAGGGCTTTGCCAACCCGGTGATGGGGCTGGATATTTACCGCAATAAATTATATGCCACCTGCCTCAATGAACTTTTCTCCATGGATATCGAACCCGACGGATCTTTATCCAATAAACAGGTACTCGTGAGAGACGCAGCAGATCCCTGGAACCCTTTTGGGATGTATCGCGTCGCCGTGGGACCGGACGCCAAACTATGGCTGGCGATGGCCGACCATCCGGATAGTAAACCCGTTACCCTAACCGGTTCTGACGGATCCCGAATCCGGCTTCGTGGTCAAAGCGGAGGCTTTGTACGTTGCAACCTTGATGGTTCCGATCTGCAACTGGTCGTACAGGGTTTTCGCGCACCTTTTGCTTTTGATTTCGACCCCTGGGGACATCTATGGGCTATATCGAACGGAGAAAGCAGCCCTAATATTTATGTGGACGTGATTCCCGGTATGGATTACGGCTACCATTCACGACAGGTATCCTACGCCTGGCTGGCGGGGAAAACACCCCTTTCGCCCCCGGTGACGGAAATGGGTTCCGGAGCGAATACGGTGGCCATGCACTACTACAGTTCCATGTTTCCTTCCGATCCTTATTGGGGAAGTATTCTCATTGCTAACTGGGGGAGCCACGGCGCATTTCCCACCAATAGAACCGTTAAACAATATCTGCCTCAGGCGGCGCCCCTGCCGGATAGCATGCCCTCGCTGGGTGGGCTATTCAAAGCCGCAACCAGTACGTTTATCACCTCATCCGATTCTATGTTCAGACCGGTGGGGATGACCTATGCCCCCGACGGCGGACTATACTTAGCCGACTGGCACGGCAGGGATGATGAGAGCGACGCCACCGGAAGAATTTTCAAACTCACTCACGTAGGGCACACAAAAAAAAGCGCACTATACAATCCGGAAGCAATTGCCCGGGCGGATATTCAGCAGCTATGCAAGCTATTGGTTAATCCAAATAAATTTATCCGGGCGGATGCGCGCGAATACCTCGTGAATGCAGGAGCCGGAGCCATTCCCCAACTGGAGCAATTGATCGAAAAAGGAAACGCCTTTCAATCTGCCCAGAGCATCTGGACGCTCAGCGAGATACAGGACAGCCCTGCAGCAAAAGCATTAACCGCAGGACTTACACACAAAGACGCACGCATCCGGGCGCTGACCATCAGGCTACTGCGACAGGCATCAGGCGAAGCCATCGGCGGACGCTTTTTTGACGAAGCCGATAGCTCCGGCAATCGCGGAAGAAGAAAGGTTTTATTCGATCCCGCTGAATTGTCTACGCTCACGTCGCCCATGCTACAGGATCCCGATCCCGAGGTACGTATCGAAGCCGCATTATCCCAACAATCTATAAAAGACTTACAAAGAGGATTAGTGAACGCCCTGTCCATTGCTTCTTCAAAGCGACACCGCTATCAAATAGGTTTTGAATTAGGACGGTACTGCGATGCGGAAACTATCTCGTCACTACACGACACTACACAGCCTGTTCACTATAAAATAGCTTTAATTGCCGCTCAAACGGCGCTAACCGAAAAGACAGCCATAGCCGAACTGGTGAAAGACTGGGATCTGACCACAGGAGAGGATATGGGCAAGGAATTGATTGCCCAAATCGAGTCCGGTAATAAATTTCCGGAACATGCCGCCGAAAGAATTACTGCGCTGAACTGGTTAGAAGCAAATCCCCGAACTCCTAACGCAGACCTCGTAAAATTTCTGCAGGCTTGTTTGAATGACAGTCTGGAATATTTGGTTAAAGGAGCGGCTTACCAGGTCGCAAGGCAGAAATTGCTGCAAACGGATACCATCCAACAAACCGTACTCGATATTCTTCAATCTCCGGGTTCCGCATTCCCATTCCTTCGCCAGGAATTATTATATACGGCAGGTTCCTTTTCCAGGCAGGAGAATACCCGTATATGGAAAGATATGTTCAATGACAGCACGGAAGCGGCTATCCTAACGGCACTGCGGGCACTGCGGGAACAGAAAAGAGAACCTGCCTTTATCAATGAGATTTGGACTGAAGGGTTAAATGCTGCAAAACGATTTCCCGGATTAGCAGAAGAATTTCAGTTTGCATTCAAAACAGCCGGGCTGGATGAACAGCGGCTGAAACAACTACCCGCAGCGCCTCAACGTCCCTTACACAAGGAAGAACTATCGAAGAAAATTTTATCGGACCTGCCAAAGGGATCAGCACGACGGGGAAAATGGACCTATACCCAAACCTGCCTGGTTTGCCATTCCCATAAAACGGATGATGAAACTTTTCGCCTGGGACCCAATCTGTCTACCATCGGCGCTTCATCCCAGCCTTCCTATCTAATTGAATCCATCCTGGAACCCAGTAAGGTTTTAAAAACAGGTTACCAGGTGGAAACGATTGACACAAAAGACGGAAAAAGCTACAGCGGTCAGACGGAAACCAAAGGCAATGAACTGATCATCAGAAATAATGGGAAAGAGCCGGTTGTTATTCCGATGAACCAGATAAACAAAAGGGCAACCAGCCATATTTCTCCCATGCCTGAAGGACTCTATCATGACATGACCATCAGGGAAATGGCTGATCTTATTGCCTATCTTTTATCACTTAAAGGAAGTAATTAATACCGCAACAATTACACATGAAACGGCACGATACACTTTATTCCATTTTTCAGATAATTTTATGGGAAGGATGGCGGAAAAGGATTAAAAGCATTAGGATCGCTGCCTTTTCCGCGCTACTATTCTTATCGCATATTTCGTGCGCACAAAAAACCGGCACTATCCATGTACTCATTGTCACCGGCATGGATATTGAAGCACACGACTGGCGTAAAACAACCCCGGCCATCAGGGAGGAATTAGAAAAAGACCCGCGTATGCAGGTGGACACACTCACCGATATATATGCGCTCTCCGGTTATAACTTATCACCCTATGACGTTGTTTATCTCAACTTCAATAATTGGAAAAAGCCGGATCCGGATAAAAAGGCGCAACGAAATCTTGAACAATTTGTGGCAAAAGGAGGCGGATTGGTGGTAGCACATTTTGCTTCAGGGTCTTTTGAGGGTTGGCCTGAGTATGCGAAACTGGCCGGCAGGGTGTGGGATCGGATGAACACGCATGATCCCAGGGATCCTTTCCGGGTTGAAATTACCGATACCAGCCATCCCATCACCAAAGGGATGACATCTTTTGATACAGACGACGAATTATATATCTGTCTCACCGGCGAAGAGCCGATTCACGTGTTAGCGCAGGCTAAGTCG
>JACFNM010000419.1 GCA_019454915.1 Chitinophagaceae bacterium | reverse complement strand
CCCTGCCTGATGAAGCAAAATGTCATCTAATCTAAGCTTCTCTTTATCACTTCCTCTTACCCAGGGAAGATAATCGCCCAATGTTTTTTTGATATCCAGTTTACCCTGGTCATACAATCTCATTACCGACATCGTGGTGGCGCATATCTTCGTTACCGAAGCTAAATCATAGATACTCTCCAGATTTACTTTTTCTGTGCTGTCATACGTAAAATAACCGTATGCCTTATGGAAAATAATCCTGCCATCCTTTACCGCCATTACCGCCATCCCCGGCGCCGCCTGCTGCTCTATAGCCTGGGTGGCAATGGAATCAATCGCCCTGAACTTATTTAGATGGTTATTATCGCGCTGGGAATACCGGACGGCAGCATCTGTCGAACTTATTCCGCTCCCGTAAGTAAATGCATCACATATCGTGACAGGTAGTTTTCCTTTTGTAACAACCGACCCGTTCAGTACGGCAGCCGCAGCCTGGTGGGTATAAAAATTATCCTCATAACAAGCCACTATGTTTTTTGCTTCGCAGAAATTCCGGATGGCGTAAGGATTCCCAAAAACAAAACTGATCGCCTTATCCAAAGATTGTAATCTGCGCGCCAATTGCATTGCCGGTTCACTGATGCCGAAATTATTGGCAGGGAATCTATTGTAATGGTGAATCCCCAGGATGATTTTATCATAAGTGGATTCCAACATAGTCACTAACGAATCTACGTGCGACCCATCCTCTTTGTAATCGAAATAAAAAACATCGGCGTTGTAATTACCGCGCATAAGTCTCGCAAACGTATTATCACTCTCCAGTCCCAAACCCAAAAAAGCCACTTTGGACTTTTCCTTTCCATTCTGCGCCTCATGAACCGGCAACATCGGGATGATGGGGCTTGTTAAACGAAGAGCCGTGACAGCATGCTCGGCTACAGACCTTGATATAGCCGGCGTCCGAAGGTTTAGATCACGCAGTAGATTTGTGGTTTTAACCGGTTGCCACTGATAGAGTCCCAGTTGGTATTTCGCGTGTAATATTTTTTTCACTCTTTCATCAACCTGTTTCCAGGACAATTTCTTCCTGCGGATCGCCTTTTTAATTTCATCTATACTACTTTCAATATCCCCCGGTAAACAAAGCATATCAGTCCCTGCTATAAGCGATTCAACCGATGCTTTCCCATCCGGAAAGAACTTTTTCACTCCCTGCATTTCCAATGCATCCGTGAATACCAGTCCGGTAAAGCCGAGTTCTTCTTTCAGCAACTTCGTCACATTTTTATAGGAGAGAGAAGTCGCCCGGTTAGCGGCATCGTCAATAGCAGGAATGTATAAATGAGCGACCATAGCACTACCCACACCCGCTTTAAACAACTCCTTAAAAGGATACAATTCTAAGGTATCTAATTGTTCACGACTTTTATTGATAACCGGCAAATCCAAATGAGAGTCAACCGCTACGTCTCCATGCCCGGGGAAATGCTTGGCACACGCCAGGACGCCCATATCCTGCAAACCCTTCATATAGTTCACTGCGTATTCGGCTACCTTATATTTATTTTCACCAAAAGAACGGTCATTGATCACCGGATTATCCGGATTATTATTGATATCCGCCACCGGTGCATAATTCACCTGTATCCCTGCTCTTTTGCATTGCTCGCCCACCCATTTGCCATATTCATAAATCAACTGCGGGTCCTGCACGGCCCCCATCATCATCTGGCGTGGGAGAGAGACCACACTATCCATGCGCATACCCAGTCCGTTTTCAGCGTCAATGCTTATCAGTATAGGAGTCTTTGCCATCGCCTGGAAACGGTTGACGTACTCCGCCTGCGTAACCGGCCCGCCCTGAAACAAACAAATTCCTCCTATATTATACTTATTAATAGCCTCCTGCACCGCACTATCATAAAAGTTCACCTTGCGGGAAGCATCTACCGAAGACAAACGAACGATCATCAATTGTCCCAATTTCTCCGTTTCGTTCAACGTAGAAAACACGCTATCCACCCACGCCTGCTCTTCCAACTGACTGGAACGCTGAGCCAAAGATGAAAAGCTCATACAGCCGATGATAACAGCAACAAGTATTTTCTTCATAGTCAAAAAAGCTTATCAGAGCGAATTTATCACCATTGAAGGGTTAATACAAATCAAATTCTCCAAATCCTCATATCCCCATTCCTCATATTCTCCCTATTCTCACACCCTCACGTTAATTATTGTTTCACGCAACGGTGCAAAGGCGCAAAGGATGACACTCCTCAATCTCAATCCTATTCTCAAATCCTCAAATCCTCAAATTTTCAAATTCTCACATTTCCCCCATTCCTCACATTTCTCCCATTTTCAAATCGTATTTTTGCAGTTAAAATACAGGATTTTGACAGACAGTATTCAATTATTACCCGATCATATTGCTAACCAGATAGCCGCCGGGGAAGTAATACAGCGCCCGGCAAGTGCTGTGAAAGAATTGTTGGAGAATGCCGTAGACGCCGGAGCAACGGAGATAAGACTGCTGGTGGCCGATGCCGGAAAATCATTGATCCAGGTGATTGATAATGGTCGCGGAATGAGCGAAACCGATGCACGGATGAGTTTTGAACGTCATGCCACATCAAAAATCAACAACATTGACGACCTCTTTCGCATCCGAACGATGGGCTTCAGAGGGGAAGCGCTCGCGTCTATTGCCGCTGTATCGCAGGTGGAGCTTAAAACCCGCAGGGCGGAAGACGAAACCGGCACCTATATAGAAATTGACAACAGCCTGGTGAAAAACCAGGAACCAATAGCCTTCCCGATCGGCACGAGTATTGCCATGAAAAATCTCTTCTTCAACGTGCCCGCGCGCAGAAATTTTCTGAAGAGCAATGCAGCAGAGATGAGAAATATCGTGGATGAGTTCACCCGTGTGGCTATGGCCTTCCCGGATATTTCTTTCTCGCTGACCGCAAACGGACAGGAAGTATATCATCTGGAAAATGGCTCGCTCAAACAAAGAATCATACACCTGCTTGGTAACCACTATGCTTCCAAACTGGTGAACGTACAGGAAAAAACGGATTATCTGAACGTGTATGGTTTTGCCGGTAAACCGGACACCGCCAAAAAAACAAGAGGCGACCAGTATTTCTTTGTGAACAATCGCTTTATCCGCAGCGCTTACCTGAATCATGCCGTGATGAGCGCCTACCAGGACATGATACCGGCAGACAGTTTCCCAATGTACGTGCTGTTCATTGAACTGGACCCCGCACAGATTGACATTAATGTACACCCTACCAAACAGGAGATTAAGTTTGAAGATGAAAAAATAACTTATGCTTTTGTGCAGGCCGCGATAAAACATGCACTGGCTCAATTCAGCATCATGCCCA
>JACFNM010000418.1 GCA_019454915.1 Chitinophagaceae bacterium | reverse complement strand
TAAAAAGCGAATCCGGTTTATTGCGTGATAAAGCCCATTTCAAATCCCGATCAGAAAAACTTTGAAGCGGTACATAAACTATTTCCGAGCGTAATCCGGTTTCTGCATTCCTGACTCTCCGAAGCGTAGGTATCGCCTTTTTAATAGCGGTAGCCAGTTTTTGTGCTATCGCATCAGATGAGATGATATTGCTTCCCGGACGTACATCAATATGATTAATATCGCCACAGGGGGCATTGGCAAAAATGGAAATAAATCCTGATCCATAAATAGCCTCCATCTTCTTTGCCAATAAACCGGGAAAGTCTGCGCTAAAAGCCGTTCCTCCATAAGTATCGGCATGCAAACCAAAATTACTCAAACAGCCTATGGGCTTATTATCCGTTCTTCTTTTAATCAGAACGAGTCTTAACGTAGAATCCACCGGGCCTGCGGGCGCAAGAATGTCGGGATTACCTATCCCGGGATTCATCTTAACCGTGCCATCTTTTAGGATATAACGCCGGTTAAATGCCAAACCGCTGACAGTTGTTGTACCCGATTCCAAATAAGCCGGCATAGCCTGATGATCTGCATCAATAACGGATTGGGCGATTTGCGTTACCAGCCAGTCCGGATAATCCAATCCCATTTGCGTTTTGGGAGCCACATAGGAAGCGGGCCTCAAACTTTGATTCAATTCATCTATATAACTGTTGTAAGAAGGTCCGGTATGGTTGTGTGTAGCAGCAATCATGATATTCGAAAACGGAATTCCGGTTTTTTCGGAAGCTATTGAACGTGCTTTCGTGGTAGTGGATCTATCCATGTAAAGTAAATCACAAATAACGACTGCAAACCGGTGCTCATCTTTCCCTACTACTATAGCCCTGGCATATAAACTGTCATCAACTCCGGTACTCACTCCACGATAGTGTGAGTATCCTACCGGTGGTGTGATGTTCGCCTGTGCAAGCCCTGCCAATACAGAACCATCAGCAGACATATGTTGACGCTTTAACAACTGCCCGTTAACAAACCCGGGTTGTATTATGATCACAAATACAAGGGCTGTGAAGAAATGGCGAACAAATAAACAATCTTTTTTCATCAGCAAGACAAAAGCAGTTCTTTTTATTGATTCTTCAATTCATAAAGCATTCTAACCGCATTTTCAACATAAAGCTCACCGGCTCCGGGAGCGGCTATGGTTGAAATCGGTTCGTAGTTCCCTTCACTATAAGCCTTTCGGTCGGGTATATATCCAAAAGAGCCGTTAGACAATTCCTGAATAATGGTATGCTTATAGGGTGATCTGCTTTTGATATACATCCCCAACTCTGTAAATATTTCATTAGGAAAACCCACAATAGCACAATCATCTCCCAATGCAAAAACCTGAATTTCAATTTCAAGAGGCTTGCCATTTCTTTTTTCCACATCCAGCATTTTAAACGCTTTTACGAGATCCAAAAACGGAGCTGCATCCTGCTTTCCATATTTGGCAGCGGTTTTACGCGCCCAGTCTAACTCCGATGCGGAAATCTCTACCAGCGGAACCGTAATCATTTCACTCCTTGCCTTTATATTATTGATTGCCAGCTCCGACATGTTCTCATAAGTTTTTATTACCTCCCCCGCCAGAATATTCCCGTTTTTTTTCGCCCTAAACTGGCCGGATTGCGGCATCTCACCGTTGACATTAATATGATTAATATTGCCCGAACAGCCCTGGGAAAATATGGTCACCATTTCATCCCCTTTGATTTTTGCCAAAGCGCCGGACAGATAGAAAGGCATATCTGCGGAAATTTGCGTTCCTCCTACTTCGTCCAGATGCAAAGCAAAATTCACCAGCGTAGCGATAGGATTATCCGTCTTTGACTCTGCGTACAAAACCTTTACATCCGGGTCAATCGGACCTGCGGGTTTAATCACTTTTGGATTGTGAAGTCCGGGGTTCCACCCAACAGTGCCATCTGTCATAAAAAACCGGCGATTAAAGCTGATCGAAGATTCCTGGCCCAAACCAAAGAATAGCTTTGCCGGTTGCAAGGCAGCGTTGGCCTGCTCGATACTCTTTGCTATCAACGCGGGCAACTTCGAAATATAGGCGTTCAAAATTTTCTGACTCTCAGAACCGCTTTTTGTTCCTTCAATTTCAACAGACGATGGCCCGCTTGGTATCACCGGGCCGGTATGGCTATGCGTTGCGCTGATCATCACATTGGATGGTGCTATACCCGTTGACTTAGAAACAATATCCCTGATTTTGTCAGCTATAAATTTAGAAATAGAAACAAAGTCGCACTCCACTATAGCTACTTTTATCCGGTCTTTCTCAACCACCATGGCTTTTGCATACAAATCATCATGCACACCATCTGCCCCTCTTTCATAATAATAACCCGCAAGGGGCACTCCCAATGGAGGAGTGACTTTTACCGCAGCAGCACCTATTCTTAAATCATCAGCAGATACCTTCAGACTCATTGTACAGCATATCACCAACATACCAATGGACTGGAAAAGACGGAAATTCATGTCGGATAATATTTAATTTTCTGATAAATAGACCCATATTTTGCAGCTATGTGTAAGTGTAAACGTTGAAGACAGAGAACCTGCCGATTTTGATGTCCCCCGTTATTAAGTCTGACAACTAACCCTTCACACCTATAGGAAAGCTCTCTTATTTTGGCTTGATGAAAAGTACTTCTTCCCGATGAATCCACCCGGATCTCAAATCCATTCGAAACCATCCTTCTTCATTCTTATAATTTATCCTGGCTATAGATCTTGGTCCATACTCTTTCAAATCATATCTCCGCCAGGTCTTTCCCAGATCGGAAGAATACATAATTCCCATTTGATAGGGAGAAGCCACCGCATAATATCCGGCGATAATCACTCTGTCCTGAATAAGCATGTGCCCCACTTCATATTCCGGTTGGTATAATAATTCATGCTTCTCTTTATTCAATAAATCTGCCGGATCGCACCGGAATATTCCTCTGTCGTAAGGCTCAATTCCATTGGCATCACTCGTGAAATATAGTTTGCCGTCAACAAAATTGATACCGCCGCTTTTATACCTTGAATTGAAATCCACTTCAATTAACACTTCCCATGTCCATTCATCTTTAGCTGCATTGTATCTTCCTTTCAGCCACTTAACTTCCTGCTGGGCACCTTCGCTGGGTCGTCCATCACCCGTACAGGCATAAAAGGCATCCTCGCCTGGATTATAAGTTACACAATGTACATGGCGACAAAATTTGGGATTGTTCGGATCACCCAACAGCGTTCCTTCTGTTTTATCTTTACCGTCTCCGTTATCTCTAAACCGCGGATTCTGGCCAAAAGAATAAGCAATTTTAACCGTTTGTCCATTGTCTGTTGAG
>JACFNM010000417.1 GCA_019454915.1 Chitinophagaceae bacterium | reverse complement strand
AGATAAACGAAAAAGATCCGGATCGGTTTGTGCAGGTGGTTAAGTCGCTGGAGCCTACTTTCGGCGGCATCAACCTGGAAGACATCAAGGCGCCGGAATGTTTTTATATCGAAGAGAAGCTGAAGGAAGCTTTGCGAATTCCGGTGATGCACGATGATCAGCATGGTACGGCTATTATCAGCTCCGCCGCACTGTTAAACGCGCTCGAATTACAGGGTAAAAACATTGAGGAGGTAAAATTTGTGGTGAATGGCGCCGGGGCGGCTGCCATGGCTTGCGTGCAATTGTATGTGGTATTGGGCGCTAAGCGGGAACATTTTATCCTGTTTGATAAAGATGGTGTTTTATATAAAGGCCGGCCCGATTTGGATGAAGTAAAGCAACGCTTCGCCACCGTATCCGATGAAGGATTAACACTGTCGGATGCCCTGCGGGATGCAGATGTGTTTATAGGGCTGAGTGTAGCGAATGCCGTAACGCCGGACATGGTAAAGACTATGGCAAAGCATCCCATCGTTTTTGCCTTGGCCAACCCGGATCCCGAAATCTCCTGGGAGGCTGCCCATGCGGCGCGCAAGGATATCATCATCGCTACCGGGCGCAGCGACTATCCCAATCAGGTAAATAATGTACTCGGTTTTCCCTATATCTTTCGGGGTGCCTTAGATGTGAGGGCTACACAGATTAACGAAGCCATGAAAATTGCGGCGGTGAAAGCGCTGGCAGGATTGGCGAAGTCTCCGGTTCCGGATATTGTGACCCTGGCCTACGGAGAGAAAAGTATCGTATTTGGACCTCATTATATCATTCCCAAACCTTTTGATCCGCGACTTATCACTACCGTTTCACCGGCAGTGGCCAAAGCGGCCATGGAGAGCGGTGTAGCAATGCACGAGATCAAAGACTGGGAAAAATACAATATTGAATTAGAAGACAGGCTGGGCAACGATAATCAACTGTTCCGGGTGATGGGTGGTAAAGCCCGGAAAGATCCGAGAAAAGTGGTATTTGCCGAGGCGGATAATGAGAAGATTTTAAAAGCTGCGCAAATCATATTGGATGAAAATATTGGCTATCCGATTTTGTTAGGCGACAAAAAGAAAATCACGAAAATAGCCCAAGAGAATGGTATTGATTTGGAGGGTATGCAGGTGATTAACCCCCGGAGTGAAGAATGGACAAAGCGGAGAGCGGAGTACGCGGATTTGTATTTTAAGAAAAGACAGCGACGCGGCGTCAACCATCACGAGGCATTTAAAATAATGAAAGAGAGAATCCATTTTGCCTGTATGATGCTCGATACGGGGCATGCGGACGTGGTGATTGGAGGGCTTACGAGAAACTATCCTGAAACCGTACGACCGGCACTCGAAATCATCGGCTCGGATAAAGGAGTAAAAAAAATTGCGGGGATGTACATCGTAATGACGAAAAGAGGCCCGTTGTTTTTGGCGGATACCACATTAAATTTTAATCCGACGTCTGAAGAGTTAGCGGATATCACGTTGCTGGTAGCGAGGGAAGTACGCAACTTCGGAATGACGCCCCGCGTGGCATTGTTAAGTTATTCTAATTTTGGAAGCAGCGACACGCCGGAAGCCATCATGGTAAGAAAAGCAAGAGAAATTCTGAAACAACAAAGCCCTGATTTGATTGTGGATGGTGAGATACAGGGAATCTTAGCCTTCAACAACGATATATTGAAGGAAAGCTACCCGTTTAGTGAACTGGTGGATAAGGATGTAAACGTGTTGATATTCCCCAATTTGAGCGCGGGCAATATTGCCTATAATTTACTCCAGGAGTTAGGCGGTTTTGACACGATTGGCCCCGTATTGCTTGGATTGGCGAAGCCGGTTCATATTTTGCAGTTAGGCAGTTCTGTCAGAAGTATTGTCAACATGATATTGATTGGAGTGGTGGACGCTCAACAGAAAAGCGCTGGAAAAGGATAAAGCGACAGGTATGGAATAGCTGCTTAATCTGATGAGTGGTCTATGTATTCAGGAAGTTATTTTTTTGTTCTCCATCTGGCGGGCTCGTTAATCCTGCTCAAGACTTTCCTTCGTCTTTTTCTTTGCCTGCCGCAGCCGATAATTGAAGGTCAGATTTGTTTGCCTTAGCCTTCCCTGACCCATACTTTCCGTGTAGAAATTATCACCTTCTATTATCGAACGGAATTTCCTGGAATTGAATACATCAATAACATTGAGCGTGAGGGTTGCCTTGTCTTTGAGGATATCTTTGCTGACAGCCATATCCATCGTCGCTAAAGCTTTTCTTTTCCCCTGTGGCGTTTTTTGGGGAGCTTCATAATTTCCCCTTATCTGAATCTCTGTATTTTTCCATACGGTGGCCCTGGATAATAAGCGGACGAACCAACTATATGTATCACTATTAAATTCCTGGTTCAGGTTGCTGCCATCCGTTATGGCACGAAAGAAGTTAAAACTGGCGTCTGTTTTCCACCAGGAAAAGGCCGAATAGGAACCGGTGAATTCCGCTCCAAAAGAATTTTCCGTGGCGAGATTCTGAGGACGGGTTACAGAGAGCCCCTTATCGTCCACTGTTCTTATATAGAGTATTTTACCTTTGGTATTTCTATAGTACAGGGAAGAGCTGATTGATGCTTTTTCCAGGTACTTGATATGTCCCACCTCAAATGCGTGCGTAAATTCAGGGTTAAGATCAGGATTGCCGCTCCAGTAATTCCGGTTGTCACTGTAAGTCATGAACGGGCTGAGATCGTTATACTGAGGACGGCGTATTCTTCTGCTGTAACTGATTTGTAACGCATGTCCTTCAGGTAAATCATAAGTGAAGTGAACACTCGGAAAGAAATTGAGGTAATTCCTGGGGTTCTCTTCCTGCGTTTGTTTAAGAAGAGTGTTTACGCCGGTTAGCTCCGCCCGTGCTCCTAATTGGTAGGAGAGTTTTTTTACTTTATTACCAATGATAGCATATAATGCATTGATGTTTTCCCGGTAAAGAAAATCATTGGTAAGCCCCGGCAATTCAAACCAACTGCCGTCCTCATCTTGCTGGGTTACGGTATAGTCGTTGGTCATGTTTCGGAAGCTGGTCCGCAAGCCCGATTCAAACTTCCCGTTTTCGCCAAACGGGTGTACGTAGTCCACCTGAAAAAGATATTGCTTTTCCGTTTCAAAGTTTACTGACCGTTGAAGCACGTAGGGGAAATCCGAGTGATTGCCGTCGGGATCGTATTCCTGCTGGCCGAAATATTGATCCGAATTTTCCCAGTTGTCTAAGTAACGGACATCTGCTGTCAGTTCGCGCCCCGGACGGGAAAATGTCCTTTTATAGGTCAGGGCGTATTCTGAGTTTGGCTCGGTTTCCGTTTCATCCTGGGTGCGGTACGTGATGC
>JACFNM010000416.1 GCA_019454915.1 Chitinophagaceae bacterium | reverse complement strand
GGAGGGTACTGTTGCCAATCCTGTAATGCTAACAGGGTTATCGCCTGACGCTGACACAAAACAAATTGGAGCGAAACTTAATGAGTTGTCAGCGAACGCCCGTACAGGTGGCGCCTACGAAGAAATTGGTATGTTATACGGCTTCATTCTTTTGGTGAAAACCGGAATTTCCCAAAAAGATGGTATGGACGTTAAGGACAATCGCTTCTTTGTACAGGGAGAGGGCAATATTAAGTACACATTCAATAACGGGAAAATGGCGACCGATGAAAAGACCGCCTCTCTTAATTTTTTAAATGCGCTCGAAAAGATCCCCGGCATTATAGATCAGGAGCAAAAGAAAATTGAGAGATTACGGAAAGACCTGCCTGTGATTCAGGGGGTGGTAAACGGGGTATGGAATAAAGAGCGGATGTTGAGCGATTTAAAAACGGAACTGGCGGCCATTGACAGGAAAATACAATTATCCTTAAAGCCGGAAACGGAAGCGGCCCCAACCCAACGTCTTGAGGAACAGAGAATGCAGGATAATTCCGAAACGACAGGACGGATAAAAGGACTTCATTTACATCGTGGAGTGTCATAAATTTTTTAGCCGGTAATGTTTTCAAGCGGAGGGGCAGAAGCGACACCCTTTTGAAAGGAGCGAACAAAAAAGATAGCCGATAGCCCTATGGCGTTTGCTTTTTACCCTGGTTTTTTGTGCGCTGGCTATCGTTAATGCACTAAATGCTGTAAATCCGGATCATTTTTAATGCGCTTCATTTCATCCTCAACTATATTTATGATCTGCGTTTTTACCTGCCTGTAATTGGCTTCTATCTCTTCTTTCATATGGTCTTCTCCGTTTTTATCGGTAAAAGATAATATCGGTGGCATTTTTTTATAGGCTTTGGATTCGGCGGCTACTTTATCGTTATCAACTACGATTTCGGCATGAAATATTTTTTGTTCAATTCGTTCTTCGAAATTATCTGCAACAGCGCCTACAAACATGCCTTGCGTTAAGGTAGATATTTTAGAAGCAGGTATGAGGCTGTCCATTTGGGTGGATATGGAAGTGGATTTATCGTTTCGGTTGACGGTGATGCTTTGTCTTTTTTGTAATACTTTACCAAATCTTTCAGAGAGCGCTTTAGCCGTATCTCCGATCACCTGACCACTGAATATGTTACCCATGATATTCTGAATGACTTTAGCTTCCTTATCGCCGTAATCTCTTGCTAATTGTGAAAAATCCTGGAAGCCGAGCGTTACCGCGACTTTATTGCTTCTTGCAGTTGCTATGAGCGTATCCAAGCCTCTAAAGTAGATGGTGGGTAACTCATCTATGATAATGGAACTTTTAAGCTGGCCTTTTTTATTGACGAGTTTTACGATACGTGAGTTATACAATCCTAATGCCGCGGAGTAAATATTTTGTCTGTCCGGGTTGTTACCAACGCATAAGATTTTTGGATGTTCCGGGTTATTGATATCCAGGGAAAAATCGTCACCCGTCATTACCCAATAAAGCTGAGGACTGATCATTCTTGACAAAGGAATTTTTGCAGACGCAATTTGCCCCTGCAACTGGTCTTGCGCTCCGCCCTGCCATGCATCCATAAAAGGCGACAAATAGTTTTCCAGTTCCGGATACGAAGTAAGGATGGTAAATACATCGACATATTTTTTATTCAGCAGTTCAATAGCGTGTGGAAACGTGCAGTATTTGCCATTGTCGTAAATTTTCAGGAACCATATAATGGCGGCCAGCAGGATAATTGGGCTTTCCACGAAAAAATCGCCCTGCTTCGTTATCCAACTGCGGTTAAGATTGAGCATAATGGTATAAGCGGCTTCGTAAGCGTCGGATATATCCGTCATAAAATCGGGATTAAGTGGGTTGCAACGATGGCTTCTGCGGGGATCATCAAAGTTAATGACGTAAAATTTAGGCTTCACCTTATACTTACCGGTATGCTTTAACAGGTGGTTATAGGCAATGATGGAAAGGTCGTCGAACTTAAAATCGTAGATATACATGGAAAAGCCCTTTTCAATGTGTTGTTTTATGTAGTTGTTAATGACCGCGTAACTCTTACCGGAGCCGGGTAGTCCCAGCACGGCTGTGGATCTGAATACATTAACGACAGATATGCAGCCCTTGTTCCATTTTCCCTTATAATAAAATCGGGTAGGGAGATTGACAGAGTATTCATTTTCTATCCGCCGGGTTTCCTGCCAGAAGCTTTCATTTTCATTATTGAAAACATCGTCCATCAGATTATTGCGGAGCAATCGGCTCATCCATACCCCTGCCATAAGTAAGGATACATATCCGATGCCTGTTGTAAGGATGTATAATGATGTGGCTGCGCCTGCCGGCAATTTCAGTAATGGCGCATTCAGGAAGAACAATGTAAAGCCAATGGTTAGGAAAGCGTATATCTTGAGCCATGTTATCTTTTCGTTCTTTACGCCTTTTGTACCCAGGCAGCTTAACGCCAGTAATATCAGCGAGAAAATTTTGGTATAAAGCGTATTGGAAAACAGCCCCGCGGTACGGTTGAAATTGATAAGTATCTTACCGATAACATCCAGTGTCCATTTGCGTTCGGCAAAGAAGCCATAGCAGAACCAATAAAAGTGCATCAGCACCAAAAGGATACTTACTGCAAGCATAAAAGCCATTATCTTGGCTAACCCTCTTAAATCGTCTTCACCTTGCATAACTTCAAAAAATTGATGTGATGCAAGTGTAGCGGCTATGAATGTCGGCTTACCGAAAGCGTGGGTAAATGGCTTTTTGTGGCGTTGTTTGGCTTAGGTGTGGCTCTGCTTTGCAGCCATGAAAGTTTATCGCTGTCTTCCTGGTCTTTTGCGTGTTCTCTTTTTCTTCATCCGGTTGGCAAATGCCTGTTCCTCGTAATCCTCACCCTGCGCCTCCGGCAGCAACCCGCCCAATCCGTCTATCAGCCCAACATCATCAGTAGCATAATCAGGTTGCGCTGCATGCAGGAAATCAAATAGCTCGTGCGTTTCTTCTTTTTCATCAGCCACGCCTTTGCCTGTGGTGGTGGGCAATACGGTATGGTCGGCATCATTGCGCTGCTCAACTACCTGTCCTTTCCACAAATCATTAAACACATTGGCAGCAAGATTTTTATCTAAGGCTGAACCGTTCCAAACGGCACGGCTTTCATGGTCTATAAAGGTGATGCCGTATATACGCCCCTCATCATTGCGCCGTACAACGGTATTGATGCCCTGCTCAACCAGTTGCTTTTTAAACTCCGCTTCGCCAGTGGTAATGTGCATGGTTGTTTCAACCGTATTTTTGAGAATGGCTCTTGTGGAGTCTTTTTTCATTTGCTCCTTAGCCTGTGCAAAGTGCTTTTGCAATTCGTCTAA
>JACFNM010000003.1:25910-31979 GCA_019454915.1 Chitinophagaceae bacterium | reverse complement strand
AGTGGATATCGGGATTGTTTATTGTGGGTTCGGTGGTTTTACTGTTCCTTCTGTTCAGTGGCATCGGCACAGAATTATTTCCGCAGGTAGACACCGGTCAAACGCAGGTAAGATTACGCATGCCTGTGGGTACCCGGTTGGAACGCACGGATGAAGGAACCCGAAAATTATTAGCCATCACAGATTCTATTGCAGGAAAATCAAATGTAGAAATTACTTCTGCCTTTATGGGTACGCAACCATCCAGTTATCCCATAGACCTGATTTATATATGGACGGGTGGATACAATGAATCGGTGATAAAAATAAAACTCAAACCCGGCTCCATACCTATGGAAGCATTTAAGGAAAAAATGCGGGAGATGGTAAAGCAACAAATGCCCGGAGCCACCATTTCCTTTGAACCCGGCGACCTGGTAGAACAGGTGTTGAATATGGGCAGCAGCAACCCTATAGAAATAGCAGTACTTAACCGCAATTTACAACAAGGCGAAACCGTGGCTAACCAATTGGTAGAAAAACTTTCTTCCATCAGCGCCCTGCGCGATTTGCAAATAGCCACCCCTCTTCATTACCCTGCCATACAACTCCATATTGACCGGATAAAGGCCGGACAGCTGGGGCTTACGGCAGCACAGATTTCGCAATCTACCATTGCCGCTACCAGTTCCAGCCGCTTTACTGCACCGGTTTACTGGCTGGATAAAAGCACCGGTACCGCTTACCAGGTACAGGTGCAATACCCGCCTTACGCCATGAACGCTCCTTCAAAAATTGAGCAGATTCCGGTAAATAATAATCAGAATGAACCCATATACTTAGGTCAGGTAGCTTCCTGGCAAATGACTACCGTGCCCGGCGAATACGACCGCCTCAATCAGCAACGCTATATCACCATCACCGCCAATATTTCCGGGGAAGATATGGGCGGCGTTTTCAAAAAGGTAAGACAATCCATTTCTGAAATAACCAATTTGCCGGGTAATACAAAAATTATGATGCGCGGGCAACCGGATTTATTATCCGGCACACTTAGCAATCTGCAAACCGGTTTATTGATAGCCATCATTGTTATTCTGCTTATCATTACCATATACTTCAGGTCGTTCAGGGTAGCCCTTGCTACTTTAGTTATTATTCCCGCAGTTGTTTCAGGTTCCCTTTTATTATTATTGATAACGGGTAAAACGCTGAACATACAATCCTACATGGGGATGATAATGGCAGTAGGTGTGGCCATTGCCAATGCTGTATTATTCCTGACCGTTGCGGAAATAAACAGAAAGAAAAACCTGGAACATGTACATTTAACGGCAGCGGCTTCCAGAATGCGACCTATATTGATGACAAGCATTGCCATGATAGCCGGTATGGTACCCATGGCGATCGGACTGGGCGAAAGCGGCGACCAGACGTCACCTTTAGGCATTGCTGTTATAGGCGGACTTCTATTTTCACTGGTCAGTGTACTTTTCTTTCTTCCACATATCTATTATCTGTTAGAGGGCAGAAGAAAATTTACATCGCCATCTCTTGATCCCTACGATCCTGAAAGTAACGATTATCAATCCATTCATAAAAGCTAAATAATAATGATGCAGTCATTCAAAATAATAAGTGTATTATTGATTTCCGCACTGACTTCCTGTACTTCAAAAAAGCATTCTACTCCGGAAAATAGCAATGCTGCTTCAGGGCAGGATACCATTACCGCTTTTGTTTTGAAAACATCCAAAGTGCAAAAAATAGTTGAATTTCCGGCTGAGTTATTGCCCTATCTGAATGCCAGTCTTTTTGCCAAAGTTCAGGGATTTGTAAAAGTGATGAAGGTGGATATTGGCGATAAAGTCACGGCCGGACAAACACTGGCAATCATAGAGGCGCCGGAGGTAAATGCACGTATTCAGGAACAGGAAAACAACGTACAATCGGCGCGTTCAAAGTATCTCACCAGCCTTGACAACTGGCAGCGAACAGCCAAGGCAGCGCAAACCCCCAATACCGTAGCGCCTGTTGACTTAGAGCAATCGTACAACAAAATGCTGGCAGACAGCGCCGCTTATTTGTCGGCTAAAAACCTGACGCAGTCCTACCGGCAAATGGGAAATTACCTGGCGATAAAGGCGCCGTTCAGCGGAGTGGTTACTGCACGAAAGGCTGACCCCGGCGATTTAGTGGATGCCAAAACCCTGATGTTGACGGTGCAGGATATCAATCGGCTGCGTTTAAGAGTACAGGTGCCAACAGAGTATGTTGCCACCAAACTAACTTCAGATAAAATTGCATTTCGTTTAGATGCTTACCCGGGCAAAGACTTCTCTGCAAAACTGACGCGTAAAACGGGCGCCATTGACCCGGCAACCCGCACCGAACTGTGGGAGTTTGACTATGTAAATAATGACCACGCACTCCGCGCAGGCGACTTTGCTTTTGCCGAATTGAATGTACACCGGGCCGATTCAGGATTCATTGTTCCTTTTTCCGCAGTCGTTACCAATCAGGAAAATAAATTCGTAATTAAGATATCAAACGATGTATTGCAAAGAGTAAATGTACGACAGGGATTCAGTACAGATGCCGGCGTGGAAATATTTGGAGATATACATGAAGGCGATATCCTATTGGTAAAGGCAACAGACGAAATCGTCAATGGCACTAAAGCCGTTTGGAAATTGTCAGCATTAAAATAAAATGCCACATTGGCTGTATTTTTTCAAACAGGTACTAACCCAGAGAACTCCGGTATTAAACTTGTAGTAAAAGACGAAATATACATTCAAATATGGGTAAAACATATTTTACTATTTTCGGCGTCGTTGCTATTATTGCCGCTTTTTCCTCCTGTTTCCATTCCGGATCCAAGGAATATCTTTCTTTAAAAAACCGGTTAGACTCACTTGAGAGCAACGCCTACACGCCCGGTTTTGGAGAGTTTATGAATACCATTGAGATACATCATGCCAAACTGTGGTTTGCGGGTACTGACAAAAACTGGCCGCTGGCCCAATACGAATTAGATGAGATGAAGGAAACTTTTGACGATCTGCAAAAGTACGTGAAGGGTCGTCCTGAGGTAAAGGAAATCCCCATGATTGACCCCGCTCTTAAAGACCTGGGGCAGGCGATTGAGAGCAAAGATGTCAACCGTTTTAAGCCGGCCTACATCACGTTGACTACCACGTGTAATAGCTGCCACCTGGCCACAGAGCACGGGTTCAATGTCATTACCATTCCTTCTGCGCCACCAGTAACCGACCAGCAATTCAAGCGGGCAAAATAATTTTCAGACCATGAAGCTAATATTTTGTAATATAGACTTCTTTTACCCGGGTCAACTGAAACCGGTATTTAAAGAGTTTTCCCTGACAGCCGAAACAGGCGATATCATTGCATTGCAGGGCGCTTCCGGTTCGGGAAAGACGACTTTATTCCGATTGCTTTTGGGTTTTGAAAAACCAACAAATGGAACTATCACTTTGGATGAGAAAGAACTTGTGAATGAAGAATTATTACAATTCAGAAACCGTACGGCATGGCTTCCGCAGGACCTGGATTTGGGAGAAGGCACTTTGGAAGAAGTATTTTTTTATCCGTTTGATTTCAAGAACAACAGGCACAAAAGACCTTCTAAAGAAAAGGCTTTTGAAATTTTTAATCTTCTGGGACTGAAGGACACGCAATGGAATACCGGTTTTCGAAGCTTATCTACCGGTCAGCGCCAGCGCATCGGCATAGCGCTGTGTTATTTTTTAAACAAAGACGTTTTGTTGCTGGATGAGCCAACATCAGCATTGGATGAAGCATCCAAAGAAAAAGTACAAGAACTTTTATTTGACAAAAACAAAATCATTCTTTCTGCTTCGCACGATCCGTGGTGGTCCGCACGTTGCAACAAAATTGTAAAAATAAATTCTTCCGCTATATGAATTCCATCATAGACATGAGTTGGCTGCAATTAGCGCTGGGATTGCTTATTTTGATAATTCCCATTTACATTCTCTGGCGGTTTAAAACTATGCTGTTGGGCAGCACGGTGATTGCCGTGGTGCGTATGATTGTGCAACTGATCTTTGTGGGCTATTATTTGGAATATCTTTTTAGATACAACAATCCCTGGGTTAACTTGGGGTGGATACTCATCATGGTTTTGGTAGCCGATTTCTCTACCATAGACCGGAGCGGGCTTAAACGCGATAAGGGATTATTAGTGAGTATTTTTATGGCTACTTTTTTGGGCGTTTTTATTATTGACCTCTTCTTTTTGCAGTTCGTTATCCGGTTGCCTAACATCATGGAAGCGCAGTACCTCATCCCCATCACCGGCATGATATTGGGTAACTGCCTGCGCGGAAACGTAATCGGCATCAACGATTTTTACTACAACCTTGACCGGCAGCAGGAGCGTTACCGTTTCTTTCTGGCCAGCGGCGCCACAAAAAATGAAGCTTTGTTTCCCTTTTTTCGTGCAGCGCTGATAAAATCCATCAATCCCACACTTGCCGCAATGGGCACCATCGGTTTAGTATCCCTGCCGGGCATGATGACGGGGCAAATGCTCAGCGGCAGTTCCCCCCTCATCGCCATCAAATATCAAATCATGATAATGACAGCCATCTTTGCGGGGACATTGTTATCGGTATATTTGGGAATAAACTTTTCGCTGAAGGTTGGTTTTGACCGGCAAAATAATTTCAGGAATGTGATTTTGAAAAAGAGAGGAGATTAATGTGCTGTTCCCTTCAACTTCCTCATTTTGCTAAACACATTTTCTAAAACTATGAACAGAATCGGTCAACATCATTGACTACACGTATTAGCGTCGGATTTGGAAAAGATAAAATGACTGACTGCAGACCACAAGACGCCTTTGGGTACGGTACAAACCATTATGTAATACCAAAGTGAATGCTAATTTAGTCTAATGAATTTAATGGTATTATACCGAAGTGATAGCCGTTTAGTCCGATAAGATTAGACTATTACGGATATCCTTTCGGTATAAAATAATGAGAATAAAGGCAAATATTGCTTATTTAACTAATCGCTTAAATATCAGAGCTCACTACCTTTGTATTATGAATAACGACTCATGTATAAGGCTACAGGCAGAGGCGAAGCAAATCAAGCGTTGCAGGAAAAGAGTATCACGGCCGAACGACAGTTTTGATTGCTTATCCAGGGCGCTTGAGTCAGTCGGAAACAACGTGAGATCGGAGATATTATATCTGCTATAGGAAGAAAGGCGCTTGTGTGCCTGCGAGCTGAGCGATATTCTGGAAATGACCGTTCCGGCAGTATCTCAGCATTTGTGCAGGCTGAGAGACGAAGGAATGATTGAATCCGAGCGGGAAGCGCAGACTATTTTCAACTCTCTGACAAAAGAATATGAGCGCATGCTAAAACCTTTGTTTAAGATACCTGATGAAGACAACATTTTGCCACCGGTATGAAACCACAGAATTAAAATGAAAATAATACTACAATCAATAATTACCTGTCCAAAATGTGGCTTCCAAAAAGAGGAAACCATGCCGGCAGGTGCGTGCCAGTACTTTTATACTTGTACGAACTGCCATGCCTTGCTACAGCCAAAGTATGGTGATTGTTGCGTATATTGTAGTTATGGAACCGTTAAATGTCCGCCAAAGCAAAGCGTCAACAGTCCGGGAGAATAAGCGTTATTCATGACGATGCTTTTCTGATTATCGGAAGCGATATAATCAATTGGGCATGAAAACAACAATAGCAAGTTTATGTATTCAATGAATAGAAAAGGAATAAGGGAATTGATAATAATCTTGCCGTTCTTTAGTTCCGTTCCCGTATTGGTACTAAAAGTAATAGATTACGATTTGTTCGTTGCCGGTATCACCGTAAATTTTGCAGGAAGAACAAAACACGCTATCGCCGGAAACGGAAAAATCTCCATGCCTGCCCAGGAGTTTGGCCAGGGAGGCACGGCAGAAATTGTATTAAATCAACTTATTAAGCAATTACCAATCACTTTTAAAAATTACAGTTATGATGTTTCACAATGGCTATCACCTCTGGGGCATGCACCTGATATGG
>JACFNM010000003.1:24416-25900 GCA_019454915.1 Chitinophagaceae bacterium | reverse complement strand
GATAGTCATTCTGGTTTGGATATTCGCTTTGCCCTACCGCATTCCCGGAGAAAAGATGAAGAAAGATTCACCTTTGGATATAGTTCGTAAACGTTTCGCCTCCGGCGAAATTTCAAAGGAAGAATACCAGGAAAAAAAGGAAATCCTTGAAAAGGATATGGCAAAAAAGAGGGAGTAAAGCAGGCTTACAGGGTAGATAACCATGCCATTGTAATTCCGGAAACAACAGACGCTATAATAGCATTAACAGGCATAGAAGATGGATAAACAAATTCTGAATACAAGAGATATCTACGGATTCCTGCCTTATGATATTGAAGGCGTTGACGCTCTTGCAGAGCTTGCTCTTAACATTCGTTGGTCATGGAACCATGCTGCGGATGAAATATGGAACCGGCTCAATCCTGATTTATGGGAACTCACACATAACCCATGGATAATTCTACAAAACATTTCACGCATTGAGCTTGAACAGCAGTTGGCAGACCCCTCTTTTAAGGTTAAAATAAAGGCACTGCTGAAACAGCAGGAACTTTTAGCCTCTTTTCCCACCTGGTTTCAACAAAACCACCCGAAACCGCCACTTAACCATATTGCGTATTTTAGCATGGAGTATATGCTGAGCGAAGCGCTGCCTGTTTATTCCGGTGGATTGGGTAATGTTGCGGGCGACCAGTTAAAAGCTGCCAGCGACCTTGGGGTGCCTGTTACTGCTGTAGGATTATTGTATGCCCATGGCTATTTCCGTCAGGAGATTGACCAATATGGTAATCAACAGCCATTGTACCCCAATAACGACCCCGGACAGTTGCCAATTACTCCGTTGCGTTTACCTGATGGTGAATGGCTGCGAATTAAAATTGATTTTCCCGGGTATCCACTGTGGCTGCGTACCTGGCAGGTTCATGTGGGAAGAAGAAAACTCTACCTGCTGGACAGTAATGATGCAGCCAACCTGCCCGCTTACCGCGGTATTACCAGTGAACTGTATGGCGGAGGTCCCGAAATGCGTATCAGGCAGGAAATAGTATTGGGGATTGGCGGCTGGAAATTGCTTAAAGCCCTTGACATTACCCCGGAAGTCTGCCACATGAATGAAGGCCATGCAGCCTTTGTGGTTTTGGAGCGCGCCCGTAATTTTATGAAACAAAACGGCGTTTCCTTTGAAGAGGCATTAGCGGTTACAAGAGCGGGCAATTTATTTACCACTCATACAGCAGTTGCAGCCGGTTTTGACCAATTTAGCCCTTCGCTTATCCGGCAATTCTTTGAAAAATATGCCAGGGAAGAATTAAGTATCAGCTTTGATGATTTAATGGCATTAGGCCGGTTAAATGCCAATGATACTTCAGGCAATTTTAATATGGCTTATCTCGCTATTCGTGGCAGTGGCGCCGTGAATGGCGTTAGCCGTTTGCATGGTAAGGTTAGCCGAAGCCTTTTTCAAAATCTCTTTCAGCGATGGCCAACACCAGAGGTACCCG
>JACFNM010000003.1:0-24406 GCA_019454915.1 Chitinophagaceae bacterium | reverse complement strand
ACGGAGTGCACATGCCTTCCTGGGATTCTGCATTTGCGGATGACTTGTGGACAGATTCCTGTGGAAAGGACCGTTGGCGTGGAAACCTGGAAGGCCTTGAAGAACACATTTCTCATTTATCAGACAAACAACTCTGGCAATTCCGGACACAATCCAGAAATGAACTGGTTCGCTACGTGCGAAAAAGGTTTGAAAGACAGGTATCCATTTCGGGCGAGTCCGGATTGATAGAAACGGCAAAACAAATTTTTAATCCCGATACATTGACCTTAGGTTTTGCGCGGCGTTTCGTTCCTTATAAAAGGCCTGACCTCCTGCTACATGACCCGCAAAGATTAATTCGTATTCTCACTCATCATGAAAATCCTGTACAACTTGTCATTGCCGGTAAAGCATCGCCTTACGATGAATCAGGAAAGACTTTAATACGCCGGTGGGTTCAGTTCATCCGGCAGAACAACCTGTATAACCATATTGTTTTTTTAAGTGATTATGATATTCAGTTAACAGAAAACCTGGTGCAGGGCGTGGATGTGTGGCTTAATACGCCGAGGCGTCCATGGGAGGCAAGCGGAACCAGCGGCATGAAAGTACTGGTAAATGGTGGAATCAATTTATCTGAACTCGATGGTTGGTGGGCCGAAGCTTATACACCGGAAGTGGGATGGGCGATTGGCGATGGGCAGGAACATGGAAATGATCCTGCCTGGGATGCTAAGGAGGCTCAGCAATTATACGACTTACTGGAACAGCACGTGATTCCCGAATTTTATGCCCGTAACCCGGCTGGAATACCGGAAACCTGGGTATCACGAATGCGTAAAAGCATGTCGCTTCTCACTCCCCGCTTTTCCGCCAATCGTACGGTACGGGAATACACTGAAGCCTATTACCTTCCTGCCGCCGCCAGATACATAAAACGCGCTGTAGAAAAAGGAACTGCAGGCAAAAGAATAGTCAGTGTTTGCAATAACCTCAAAAATCAATGGCAGAACATACGATTCAGGGCCATGAAAATAGAAAGCGTAGAAAACAAATTTCTCATTCATGCTCAAATATGGTTGGGCGAAATAAATCCCGGTCATATTTCAATGGAACTGTATGCAGATGGCATAAACGGTGAACCAGCGGTAAGACAAGAGATGCAGCGCGATCCTAAGGATACAACTGATGGTGAATATGTTTACGAAGTACAGGTTGCAGCAAACAGACCCGCCGGCGATTACACCATACGCATTGTTCCACGATATGAAGGCATATCCGTTCCATTAGAAAACAACCTCATTTTGTGGCAGCGATAATCTTTATATTGTTTTAGTGGATACAGGGGATCCATCTTAGTAAACAACGCCCCCGGCTATGCGACGAAAATGAGAGACTTCGGCAAACGTACCTACCCCAAGATGGTACAAAATCTTTGCGGGCTGTCGGATATAACCTAATGGCCATTCCGCCGATCGCAGGCATACTCTATCCGCATTTTGTGCTAAATCCGGCTATGGACGCCGTGACTGATGGGTGTAAGTACTGTGGCAGTTGCTGTCAATGCAAGTTTGTTGGATTTGAAAGACGGACGATCTGCTGACTTATTTCCCGTATCTCTGCATGTAAATCATCTTTATCACAATTTTCCTGACGTTGACAATGCTTCACTCAAATTGATTTTCCATAGGATACGTTTAATAAAACCATATCATTTAGATTATCCGGTTCAGGAAGCTTTGGAAGCCCCGAAGGTTCTTTGAGACAGGCAGTAAAAACCACCACACAGGAGGCTACCGCAATCCAGTTCCGAAATTTTTTTTCCGAAATCATCGTTTAAATTTAGATCATACTGATTACCTTTTCTTCATTTTACGATTATATAGTAAAGCCCGCATAATGAAACCATTATTTGTCAGTCTTATTAGATTATCTTTTCTGAGCTTATTATCTATCAACTGTAATAGCCAGACACCTTCCGGCACAACAACTGCCAAATCCGGAAACACATCTCAAAAATCCATTCAGAAAGATTTAAAAGAAGGCGTGGATTATACCGTACTCACCAGGGCAAGGATAATGGACAAGACGGGCTTCAACGAGCCTGTAGAAGTGTTCAGTTTTCTCATCCCCCGAAACTGGAATTATAGTGGAGATATTGTGTGGGTGATGCCCGGTCAAACCGGCCAGGGAACCTACTCCTGGTTTCAGGCAACATCGCCGGATAAAAGCAGTCAGTTTTCTCTTTATCCCGATCTGGTTATTTTATTAACAGACCAGCCGGTTATCAACCAGGCCAACCAGGCGGGTGCCAATGAGTTTTTTATGGTTGGTCAACCTGTTGATGCCATCACTTATCTAACTCAATTTTTTCTCCCGCAGATAGGGAATCCCCAAATCATCAAATCAACACCGGAGGAATATCCGCAGGAGTTGCTGAGAAAATTTGAGGAGGGAAAGCAAGAGTTGCTGGCTGCCGGTATGACTCAGCTCCAGGCGTCTCCCAGCGCTGTTTCCGCCCACGTGAAATGGGGCGACGGATCAGAAGGTATCGTAGGATGTACATCCCTCATCGCACAAGGAAAAACATTGAACCATTATAACGGTCAATACAATACCATTTACACCGCCACTATCGCTAACAAAATTGTTTTCAGATTTCCGTCACACGAAAAGGAACATGCGGAGAAACTATTGGCCACCATAAAAAATAGCGAGAGAGTAAATCACGCCTGGAAAGCAACCGTTGACAACTTTTGGAAAGCAGCGAGGCAACGAAGCAGGATAGACACCTGGAACAAGGTCAGAATGATGGATGAATACACCCGGCAGATTGGAAGGAACGCCATTAAGAGAGGCAACGATAACCTGGCGGCGATGGATGCCAATATGCGTAACTGGGAAGCCCGTCAACAAGCGCAGGATCAGATGCATTCCAACTTTATCAAGGCCATCCGTGAAGTGGAAACCTATCGGGATGCGACGGGTACTTATGAAATGAGCAGCAATTATAACCATGCCTGGAGCAGAAACGACGGTAGCAGCTTTATCATGACAGACAACCCCAATTTTGACCCGGCTTTTATTTTTCAGGACCAGGAATGGAAAGAGATGAAGCGGGTGAAGAACTGATTCAGTCAGAATAGGCATCAGTACCCAGGAGTGGCGTGTTATTTCACTACGCCGGTAGAATGACATTAGGCCCGATGACGATCCGGGATTGCCGGTGTTTAACAATCGTAATGATTATTTCACCCATGCCATGCCGTCGGGATTATTTCCGGTACGAATATCTCCGACAAAATCAAGCGTGCCGAGGTCTACCACGCTGATCAGGTTGGCGCCGCTGCGCGCTATGAAAGCCCGCTTCCCATCGGGCGTAACCAGCAGCCCCACCGGGGAGCCCTCCGCTTTCAGTCTCTTAATCACTTCGCGCTTCTGTGCGTCTATCACCAGCAACTCAGCAGCGCCATTATCCGAAACCAGTACCCGCTTTCCGTCCGGCGTAAATTTTATCCGGATAGGTACTTTGCCAACAGTAAGGCGCTGTTTAATACGATTACTGCTTACATCTATGATATCAATGGAACCATCCCCGGTATTACCCACCCAAAGCTCTTTTCCGTCCGGAGAAATATCAATACCCTCCGGCCGGCTGCCGGTTGCTATCTGGAAAATCTTTCCGGGAGACCCGGTTTCGCCTATTTCTATGGCACTTACCGTATTGGACGACCGGTTCGCGGTATAAATCCATTTGCCATCCGGTGTTAATACCACCATATGTCCTCCATCCTGACCGGTACCCGTGATCCAGTTCAGGGTATCCGAAGCATAGTCGTATCGGGCGACCGTCCGGGTCAACTCCGAGATAAAATATACCTTCCCATCCCTCTCCTCCACTCCATGAGGACGCAACAGCGGGCTTAGCTCCACCCGGCGAATCTCCTTTTGCGCAACTACGTCTATCACGGACAGGCTGTGCCCGTGGGTTTTAGTGGCATAATTAGGCGCGTAAGCCAGTTTGCCGTCTGCGGAAACCGCCAGCTCGTGCGAGCCTTCCCCCACCGGTATCGTCTTTACTACTTTCAAGGCGTCCGCATCAACAAATGAAAGGGTGTTGTCATTCTTATTTAATACCAATAACGTTCCGGGCTTCGGTGACTGGCTCATCACTCCGCAACTACCAAGCATCAATAAGCCCGCAGTGAGTAAGGTTCTAGTGTTCATACCTGAGTGTTTATATTGCCAAAACATAATATTCCTAAGTTACTACAATATTCAGCGGATAAAACAAACGAAAACCCTTAATTTTGCTGCCCGTTATTGCCCGATAGTATAATGGTAGTACGTCAGATTCTGGCTCTGATAGTTCTGGTTCGAGTCCAGGTCGGGTAACTTTCTTTATTAATGGCGGGAAGGATAGGCCGGGAAAATTGTCGCAATACACCGCCGGCTTGTATCAGTTACGCGGCTCTATTATATATTTATTATAGCCTCACCGCCAATAGCTCCCTGCCCAATTCGTGCAGACCGGCTTCTATTTTCTGCCTTTGCTTCGGACCCGCTTTCGCCAGTCCGCCCTTGTACTGCCTTAGCAGCGATGCATTAATCCCTAAACGCTTTGCCAATGCAGAAGTATCAAATACACCAAAATGCGTTAATATACTCGCTATATCATAACGGTAAACAAATTCTAATGCGCCACCATTATACGCAGCAGGCAACTTTCCTTTCGGATAGGCTTTGATCATATCACTCAATACTTCGTGCAGATCCTTTTTTGCCGCGTCAATCGTATCGCCATAGCTCGTAAGGGGCAGGCTATCATCTTCTACATAAATTCCAAAGCCCGTTTTTGAAGCCTCGATGACCGCTGTTACCTTTTTAACAGAACCCATTTTAATTAAAATTTAAACCTATTTAAATCAAGTTTATTTCAAACCCGCTAATTTTAATATTTTGTTAGCTGTTCCTGTTGGCACTTCTTTCGAACCATGCTTACCAACCGGGATTTTCCCGGGTTTAGTCGGATGCGCATATATGTAATGTCCCGATGTTCGTTCAATAAACCATCCGTCACGTTCCAGCTTTCTTTGTAACTCCGAAAACTTCATAATTGGTGTATAGGTTAATAGCATTACAAATATAACACAATTGTTATTATTTACAGCAAAAATATAACACCCATGTTATATTTAAATGCCACGGATAATATCAACAACTCCCCACCCACGAACATTTATACCCATTGATTTCATATTATCCTTGCTAATCCTGAGAGTTTTTTTTATTATATTTTTGCCCAAGCTTAAAACTTAATAATCGTACAGTCTCATTATGAAATATCTTCTCATCGCCCTGGCGATACCGGTGCTGTTTACCGCTTGTGATACCACGAACCAGCCACCCTGTGAACCCAAAGAAAGGAATCCGGCATTGGCGTCCATAGATTCTCTAAGTTCCTCGTTAAACTGGCCGGACGATTTAACCATTACCGGGTTTACCGGCCCAGATTTAACTCCCAGCCCCGCCTGTCTCGCCGTGGCTGCCACCGGTGAAGTGTATGTGGGCGTGGACATGATTGGCTCTTTGGGCAAGGAGCCCGGAAAGGGAAAAATTATTCGCCTCGTGGATTGTAATGGAGACGGCATAATGGACAGTTATACGGATTACGCCGAAGTGGATAATCCCCGCGGCATCCTCTCCTACGGCGCTAAATTGTATGTGCTGCATACGCAGTTTGATACTGATAGCTCAGCCACCGGAATGGACCTGGTGGTTTTTGAAGACAAAGACGGAGATGGCAAAGCAGATGGGCCGGCAAAACCATTGATTGAACATATCAGTAATCCTACCTACCTGAAGCAACGTGGAACGGACCACGCCACCAACGGTATCCGGATGGGGATTGACGGGTGGATCTATATCGCTACCGGCGACTTTGGTTTTCATGACGCCACAGGACGGGATGGTAAAAAGCTTACCATGTTAGGCGGTGGTATCGTAAGGGTGCGGCCCGACGGCACGGAAATGGAAATATATACCCACGGGCTTCGCAATATATACGACGTGGCTATTGATCCGTATATGCATATTTTCACGCGCGATAATACCAACGATGGTGGAGGATGGAACATTCGCTTCAGTCATCAGTTGCAATCGGGGGAATATGGTTACCCGGTTCTGTTTAAACATTTTACCGAAGAAATTATCCCCGCGCTGGTTGATTTAGGCGGTGGATCCGGTACGGGTAGTCTATTTATGGACGATGACTCCTGGCCGGATAAATACAACCAAACGCCCATGATGGCGGATTGGGGAAGAAATGAAGTCTTTATTCACCGGCTCACCACTTCGGGCGCCAGCTATACGCAGGAGGAAGAAAGTTTTATCAAATTACCGCAGGTTACCGACCTGGATATAGACGGTTCCGGCCGCCTTTATCTGTCTGCATGGGATGGAGCGGGCTATTCGGGAAACCCCGATAAAGGATTTGTGGTTCGCGCAGTGCCGAAGGAATGGAAATATCAGCCCTTTCCGAATCTGAAAAACGCCCCGTTGAATACGTTGAAAAAACTTCTGCAATCGGGAAGCGGTGCGGCGAGACTGAGTGCACAGCAGGAGCTTTTGCAAAATTCACCTAAGAAAGCGGCCAAAATAGGATGGGATATAGCTGCTGATAAGAACCTCCCATTGTATGCACGGGTGGCCGGCATGTACACCTATGCACAGGCTGAGGGAAAGGGAGCCATCAAAAACCTGACTGCATTAACCACTGAAGAAGCCATGAGAGAATACGCCCTGCGTGCACTCACAGACAGGAAGCCTTTTATCGGGGAAGTGCCCATCGAGCCCTTTCTTAACGGTTTAAAAGACCCTTCACCCACCGTTCAGGTTGCCGCCATCATCGGGCTGGGAAGACTTGGTCGTCCCGAAGCAGCCGAAGCTTTACTTCAGATTCCTGTGCCGTCCACTTTTGTTGCCCCGCCCGCCGGACAGGAAGGTCCTCATGCTACGCCTAATGCTACTATCGTTCCGGCTCACCTCGCGGTAAGGGCATTGGTTCAACTGCATGCTGCCGATGCCTGTGTTGCCGCAATCGGCACTGCCAACAGCACACTGGCGCTCTGGGCATTGCGCTATATGCACGATGAAAAAGCGGTGGACGGATTAATCGCTGCTTATGATAACACGCAGGATGAAAAGCTGAAAGAACAGATATTAAATACACTGGCCAGACTATACAAAGAAGAAGCGCCCTACGACGGAACCTGGTGGTGGAGCACACGCCCGGATACCCATGGACCCTACTACAAACCCGTGACCTGGGAAGCCTCTGATAAAATCTATACTTTCCTGAATCAGCAATGGCAAAAGGCCTCGCCGGAACAAAAAGCGTTATATGCTTCCCTAAATGGTAAAATGCGACTGGGCATCAGCCAGTTTGGAGGCAACGAAGAACCGGCGCCTGTTCATGAAGTTCAGGTTGACCTGGAAAAAATCCGCAACCGGAAGGGACAGATTGGAAAATCATCTATTGAAGATATTATGCTGGCGATGGATAAAATTAAAGGCGACCCCGCTTTGGGCGAGAAGCTATTTGTACAGCAGGGCTGTATTGCCTGCCACAGTATTCGAAAAGATGAAGTGATGAAGGGACCGTTTATGGGTCAGATTGGATCTATCATGAACCGTAAACAGATAGCAGAATCTATCCTTAAACCCAATGCTTCTATCTCGCAAGGCTTTGCCACGACGGTAATCATGACCAAAGACGGGAAAACTCAGATGGGCTTCGTTACCAGCGAATCAGCAGACAAGATCGTATTACGCGGTATCACGGGTACACCCTATACCATTAATACGAGTGATATAAAGGAACGTAAAGAAATGGAAACCTCTATGATGCCTTCCGGATTGGCGGACGGTTTATCTTATGAAGAGTTTGCGTCTTTGATTACTTATTTATCAGAGCAGAAAAAATAGGGAGTTAAATGGGTGGGCGACAGGCTTGTTGCGGATCTGGGGTACTGGCCGTAGCAAGCCAAAATGCCGCACTGACCGAAGCGTAATAACATTCCTTTTCTATGTAGCCCGATAACTCTTCTGCTTTCTTTGTGAAGCAACCCGCCTCAGAAAAATAAAAAATAACCCGGCGTCTAATAACCGCTGCAATTCAGTTACCAAACGCCGGGCTAATGATGCATAAATCTATTATCGTTTACCAGGGCTTACCGGTTCCTTTCAGAAGCCACATCTTCGAATAAGGATGGTCGGCGCTTTGTCCCTGAGGTACGTGTAGAGTAGCTTCGAGGTTTTTGACCGCAGCATCATAATTCACGAGATAACTGGGGTCAAGATTGGGTGAAGGATACATATAACGTAACGGCAGTTTATCTCCAAACTGAGCCACCGGACCGGTTTGTAAATCCGGATAACCCGTTCTTCTCCAATCAAACCAGGATTCAATATTCATCCAGGAAGCAATCCACTTCTGTTCCATAATCCTTTCTAATTTATCCGCAGCGCCACTCAGGTCCACTTCCGGATTTGCATAGTAAGTATCAAAATCAAATCCCGCTGCCGTGCCTATAACGCCATACCTGTCCATAGACGCCCTGATCCCTGCCTGATAATGCTGGTCGGCTGATCCGGATATATTAAAATCACCTTTCAACGCTGCTTCAGCCAATAAGAACTCTACTTCACTATAGGTCAACAATTTAATATTGACATATTTTTCCGTATTGAGCCGGTAGCGATCGTGAACATAAGAGATATATGGATTCCTTTCGGGCGGATAAGCGTTGCCATCCGTTCCCTTGTTGTACACCAGCGCATCCACCGTTGCGAGACCCACCGGCAGTCCAACATATAACGAAGTATCTACATCATCGCCGACATTGGCGGGCATGTATATCACCGAATATTTATCACCGAAAACATTTGTTACTTCTCTCGTTTCTTTTGCAGCCACATGAACATCCCATTTCTGCTGAACCGGATTAGCCCAGCGTTGGAGACGGGGATCATCTAATGCTAACAGTTTACTGACCAGGGTAGCACAGGGCTTATTGTACAAGCGGGGATTGGCACTGTTCAACGGACCACCTGGTGTGGAGTTGTCATTGGTGGTACCGAGGTAGTTCATGGTAGGCTCATCAGCCACAGCAGAAAGAGCGCCTGACGCCGCATTATTGAACTCCTTTACGATATCTACTCCCAATGCACTCATCTCCGCTTTCTTATTGTAAACACGCATCGCATACCTTAAAATCAGTCCGTTGGCAAACTTACCCCATCTTGCCGCATTACCGCCGAAGATGACATCCGCTCCCGGATCAATCGCATCCTTGCCGGGGTCAAGTGAAGCAAATAACCCTACGGCTGTCTTCAAATCTTCAAGAATACCCTTATACACTTCCCCCTGGTTATCATACGCAGGAAAAAATAATCCATCACTTGCAGTCAACGATTCCGAGTAAGGAATATCGCCATACAAGTCCGTCATTAATCCAAACAGGAAGGACTTCATTACCAATGATATTCCCTGGAAAAATTTATTGCCATCCTTTACCGCATTATCATTGATAATTTTTACGTTCCGTAGAATACTATAATACCCTGCCCATCCTTCCGGACCCCAACCGTAAAAATTCACTGCGGAGGCGTTCTCGTTTGTACCGATCTGGATATATTGCATGGTGCCTGCTATCTTCGAATTCTCATTCCCTAACCCATAGTACGACTTAGCCGTTTCCGTGAGTACATAGGTAAGAATATAGTTGGAAGAAACCTTTTCTGCGCTATTGGGATTAATATTTGCGTCATCAAATTTTTTACACGATACCACAGTAAGCATCATTACTGCCGATATCATCATTATTATTGGAAATTTAATCTTCTTCATCTTTTCTCTCTTTTAGAAATCAACACTTAGTTTAAAGCCAAGGGAAACCGTCCACGGCATCATGCTGTAATATTCAACTCCCTGATTCCAGACGCCCCCGGATTGTCTGAATGCATGTTCCGGATCAATCGGTATACCCGCGGCATTCCATTGGAAAATATTATTCGCGACAAAAGAAAGGGAAGCGCCCTGCATCCTCATCCCTCTCACAAAAGAAGTGGGCAGTTTGTAGGTAAGCGCTATTTCACGAATCTTCACATAAGTTGCGCTATAGGTATTTCTATCAGGAAAAGGTCTTGTGGAATAACGGTAAGCCGTAAAGGGATCCAGCCATTTGGTATCGGGTCCGCCTAAGTTTTCAACGAAAGTAACCTGTCCGTTCACAACGGACTGGTACACTCCGGGGTTAAAACTGGCATCCTGTTCACGAATATCTGCCTGGGGTCCGCTCCAGGGTAGTCCGTTATATTCTGCATTTCTTCCGCCAACCCAGTGACCGAGATAAGCTCCGGGGTTCGCTTTAATTTGATCCGGCAGGCTTTTGTTCTTATCATAAGGCACACCCGTCAGCGTTTCTTCCAACTGACCATTGTTACCCATAAACATCATACTGTTGGAATAAAAGGAACCACCCTGTCTCCAGTCTATATTCATATACAGGGAGAACGACTTATAGGTGAAAGAAGGCTGAATACCCAGCATGAAATCATGATTAAAATTGCCAATCTTCACCATATTGTTTACATCGTTGTCCTTCTGATACCTGCCCGCGTTATCCACTATCGGGTAACCGTAGTAAGGAGAAGCCTTTTCTTTCACCACCAGCATCGGCAGCATGTAAATATCTCCGATTTGACCTCCTTCATACGTGCGCACTTCTGCACCGCTGTATGACACAAAGGGGAAGTATTTAATTCCTTCGGCCAACTCTTTAATGGTCGTCCGGTTGCGGGAGAAGTTAAAGTTCATAGCCCACCTGAAGCTCTTATTGTCTATGGGCACTGTGGTAAGCCGGACATCCCAACCCCTGCCTTCTACCAAACCTGCATTGATCAGTTTGCTGCTTGCACCCGACTCAATGGGCAGTCCGATAGACAGCACCTGATTCTTGTTACGGGTGATATAATAAGTGGCGTCTAACCCAATCCTGTTTTTGAGAAATTGCATTTCGATACCGGCTTCATGGGAAGTGGAAATTTCCGGCTTCAAATTTTCATTCCTTAACAGACCACCCATGAACATGCGCTTGGCAGTACCCCAGTCGGCTGCCGTAGAAAAAGTCTGGTTGAGACTGTACGGGCCCACATCATTACCTACCTGGGCAGAACCCACTCTCAATTTGGTAAACTCAATCCAGGAGGGCATGCTCACTATATCCGAAAGGATCAAACTGAGAGATGCCGAAGGATAGAAGTAAGAACGGTTTGCTACCGGAAGCGTGCTCGACCAGTCGTTGCGCGCCGTTAAATCAAGATAAACCAAATTCTTAAACCCGACAGATGCCATCCCGTAAACCCCATAAATTTGTTTGAGCGATTTGTAGCTGCTATAAGACACCGCCCCTGGTACCCCATTGGAGATGGTGTATAAACCCGGTACCACCAATTGAGAAGCCGAGGTATAAATCTCCCGGTAATTCTGCTCCATTTTACTGGCGCCGGCATAGGCATTCAAACTCCAGTCGTCTCCGAAACGCTTCTTGTAGTTCAACATAACATCCACATTCGTTTCCTTCCGGTAAAGATTATCCAGTTCATATCCTCCTTTCTGCTGGTCATAATTATCGTACCCTTTCTTTGCTTCTCTCACTTCTTCATAAGCATCACGGGTATAGCGCACCATCAATCCCAAATCATCCGTTATGTCATAATCCAGTTGCAGCTTACCAACAGTCCTGTCACGATTATATCCGGTAGGATTCTCGTACGCCACAAACCAGGGATTGTTCTGTTTGAGCTTATATTTTCTTTGCTTTATACCTTCCTGTCCCGGTTCCCAATATTCTCTCAAATCATTGATATTGACTTGTGCTCCTTCTTCATAGAGGCTTCTGACAGGATCGGTACGTCCTCCGTCTATGATGGGTCTGTTATCTGAGCCCGACTGATTGATGCTAAAATTCGCGATAGCCCTGAGTTTGTTCGACATTTTATAGGTCGTATTCAACGCCAGGGTCATTCGCTCCAAATCTGTATTGGGTGAAATTCCCCTTCCCGTTACATTGCCGGCAGATACCCGAAAACTTCCTTTATCATAATTACCGCTTACCGCTACATTATTCGTATTGGTCATACCCGTTTGAAAGAAATCTTTAAAACGATTCGGATAAGAGACCAGCGGCACCGCTTCTCCGTTACTATTCCACTGTACCCATTTTTCTCCCACATCCAAACGCGGACCCCAGTTTTCGTTCTCTCCTTCTTCATACACATGAGCGCCCGATTTGCCGCTGCCGAACTTATTTTGAACGGGCACGTATTTATACGGTACATCATAAGTGAGCGCCGTATTTACAGAAACACCTAATCCTTTGTTGGCGCCTCTGCCCGACTTCGTGGTTATAAGAATGACACCGTTGCCCGCCCTGGAACCATATAGTGCTGCCGCACTCGGGCCTTTTAACACGGAAATGTTGGCGACATCATCCGGATTCAAATCAGAAATAGAATTGCCCATATCGGCGTTCGAAAACCCATTATTCAACTGATTGGCCACCGGCACGCCGTCAATAACAAACAAAGGCTGGTTATCACTATTCAGCGAGGTAGCCCCCCGGATAATCACTTTTACGGAAGAACCCTGGCTACCTCCCATTTGGGATATCTGCATTCCGGCTACCTTACCCGACATAGCATTCAAAACGTTGGTCTGTGGTGTTTCATTCAACTCTTCCCCATTGATGTTGCCAACGGAATAGCCCAACGACCGCCGCTGTCTCTGGATACCCATGGCAGTAACCACCACGGTAGATAAATCCTGCGCATCAGATTCCATTACAACCTGCAATTGAGTACGACCCGCAACGGCCACCTCCTGCATTTTATACCCAACGATGCTGAAGACCAGAACAGACCTTTCATCGGATACCGAAATGGAGAACGTTCCGTCTCCTCCCGTGACCGTTCCATTAATTGTATTTTTTTCTATAACACTCACGTTTTCCAACGGTGAACCATTGGCATCCGTCACTCTCCCTTCAACAGAAAGCCTCATATTCTCTTCGAAACTCTCCGACTGGAGATTTGTATTTTCCTCTTTTACCTTCTGCAGGTTTTGAGAAACAATGATGGTGTGGTTTCTTACATGATAGTCCAGCCGGGTACCCGAAAGGAGAATATCAAGCGTTTGGGCAAGAGAACGCGCCTTTTTGGGGAGAGATAACTCCCGGTTTGCACCCAGTTGCGATTCCACGTAGGCAAACTTATAGGTCGTTTGCTTTTCAATTTGCCTGAACGCATTCTTTAGGGAACCATTGTTCAGGCCCACAACTACCTGAATATCATGGATATCCTGCGCGCTGCTATCGTGCGCGAGGAGCAACTGAATACTCAGAAACAATGAAAAAATCAAGAGGCAGCTTAGTTTCATAAAGAAAGCCCATTTTCGTAAAACAATTTTCGAATGGGAGAAAGGCAACCATTCTCCCAGGGAAGGAATTTTCATACCTTTACTTTGGTTTTTAAATGTTACGCAATATTTAAAAATGGGCTGCTCTGACTTCCACTCAGGGCAGCCTGCTTTTTAACTAATTCACGGTCACTCTGCCACACATCCTTTGCCGCTGATAATGATCACATCTGTACCCTCCCTCCGGGTCCATTGTGCATTAATAAGCGTGCAAATCACATCTAAGGATTCTTCCAGGTTATCATTGATGAAATTCGCCGTAAAGCGGCAATTCCGCAAAGCCTCGTTATCAAACAGGAAGGTCTTGCCATAACGGTTCCCTAAGGCAATAATGCCTTCATCCACCGTAGCATTGTCAAATACCAGGTCCGTCAGTTTCCACTCCACCACTTTTTGAACGTCAACTTTTTCTATACTTGATTCAGATGAAACCCTGTCTATAATCAACTGATCACCTGCGGAGAGAATTCCTAAGGTTTCCTTATTCCCGTCAGACTGAATCTGCACCCTGCCCCTGGTTACCGTAACCGCCATATTGGGGTCGCCGGGATAGGCCCTGATATTAAATGCTGTGCCGAGTACCCGGGTGGTAAAACGTCCCGCATGCACGAGAAAAGGCTTCTTTGCATCATGTTTCACATCAAAAAAAGCCTCGCCCGTAAGGTACACATCTCTCGAAGACTGGTTAAAAGCCGCAGGATAATCCAGCTTGCTTCCTTCATTAAGCGTAACCATGGTGCCGTCCGGTAAACTAATCGTCTGATGGCGGCCCGATTTCACCACAATCGCCTTATCAGCCGGGTAAGCCGGAGTTTGCCGGTTCAGCGATAACCTCCAGATCAATGCTCCCGCCAGGATCATCAACACTGCCGCTGCTGAACCATATATATATTGCCTGCGCTTAACAATGCGGAGCCGTTGCTCATAACTGAACTCCTGTTCAAAAATTTTTTGCCTGAGTATCTGATTAGCCCTCACCCAATCCACTTCAGCAGCCGGATTGCCATCTGCCTCCCTGTTCCACAGGTTCTTAAGGTCAAGCTGGACCAGGTCATCATCTGATAATTCCGACATCAATTGCCAAAATTCCTCCAGTTCGCCAGAACTGATGGAATTGTCAATATACCTGGATAACAGCAATTGCAACCGGATAGGGTTGGAAGACATAATCAGGGGTTAATTTCCTAATATGACGATATAAAAAGGAGGCAGTACTATCCCCGTCAAAAAAATCCGGCTTTAGACTATGGTAATCAGCAGCAGTATCGGATTAATCCCATGTTTACGAAGATGAGATCGTATGGAGCGAAGCGTCTCCGCCAGTGTATTGCGTACCGTATTTCTTGAAAGATTTAACCGCTCTGCTATCTGGTCGTAGGTTAATCCTTCCACCCGGCTCAACATAAATACCAGTCGTCTTTGAGGCGACAACTGGTGAATAGCCCGTCTGATAATTTCCCGATATTCCTGTTCCTGCAAGCGATAATCTGCGCTCCGCTCCTTCGAAGAAGCCATGATTTCTCTTCTGACTAATTTTTGCAAACTGGCATTGCGGGATGAAATACGCAGGAAATCTATCGCCTTGTTATAAGCCACTTTATGCAGGAAGGCGTCCATATTTTGAATCTCGGTCAACAGTTCCCGCCCCGTCCACAATCGCAGAAAAACGTCTATCACCAACTCTTCGGCAATCTCTCTGGACTTTACGATTGATAACAGGTAGTTAAACAACTTAGCACGATGTCTCTCAAAAAGTTGTTGAAAAGAAGATTCATCTCCCCCGGCAATTTGCATTTGAAGTTCAGCGTCAGTTATCATAAGCAAAGTTTAAGTTCTCTTCTGATTCACCCGATAAAAATAAAGAAAATATGCTTTCCAACTAAAAGATGCAGAACCCGGTAGGTCATTTCGTGGAAAATCATGACAGCGGCTCCGCCTGTGGCGGCATAGCGGAAGGTTTCGATTTCATCTCAGGTAGCGGGATAAACTCTTTGTCATCATTAGGCGGCAAATGAATCCTGCCTGCCTGCCAGTCTGCTTTCGCCTGCTCGATCCTTTCCCGGCGGGAGGAAACGAAATTCCACCAGATAAACCGGTCGCCCAACGGCTCACCGCCCAGCAGCATCAAAGTAACGGGCTCCTTAGCCACTAAGGTCGGCTGCTCCTCTTTGCCGAAAACCACCATCTGTCCATTCACATACCCACTGCCGGCTATCTCCAGACTTCCTTTTACGATATAAACAGCCCTCTCCGTATATCCATCGGGCAGCCCGAACGAAGCGCCTTTATCCAGTTGTACGTGCAGGTAAAACAAAGGAGAATGGGTCTTCACCTTATTTTTTAGCCCATAAGCGTTACCGGCGATCAGGCGCATCCATACCCCCTTATCCGTAAATACCGGAAGAACATCGGGCTGATAGTTTTCAAAAGAAGGATCCGTTTCTTCGTCAGACTCAGGGAGCGCCACCCAGGTCTGAATCATTTCCAGTACTCCTCCGGCCAACATATTGGGATCTTCAAATCGTTCCGAATGAGCAATCCCTTTTCCGGCCGTCATCCAGTTTACCGCCCCCGGCTGAATGATTTGTTCCACACCCAAACTATCCCGATGGGTTACCTTTCCGTTAAACAGATAACTAACGGTGGATAACCCGATATGGGGATGCGGCAGAACATCCATGGAATGCTTAATATCTATTTTTATATCCGCCGGACCCGCATGATCCATAAATATAAAAGGACCTACCATCCTTCGCATCCGGAACGGCAAAATCCTTTTTACCTGTAAGCCCGTGCTTATGGAGGCTTCACGCGCTTCTATAATGAGTTGTGGCATCCTGACAATTAAAGTGTAATAATCCTTAAAGTTAACAAATTAGATCGTCATCCACCTGTTCCCGAATACGGTCGGGGGTATTTCAACCTGCGCAAATATAGGCGCCGGACTAATTACAACGTTGAAAGATTTCCGCAGATAGTGCAGATGAGATAACAGAAATAGCGTCGCAACCGGCCCGTCGGTATCGACCCCTCGCACTTTTAACATTACCACATTCCCCCCATTCTCCCATTTCCCCCATTCTCACATTTCTCACATTTCTCACATTCCTCCGCGGGCCTGCGGTACTGACCGCGACCATCTCCCGTAGATCACGCTGGAAAACGCGGATGAAATAGTAGAAAACGGCTCTGTAAGCCGCCCTTGAGACGAACGATCTTCCCGATTAACAATTTCATTAAAGATGGACTATTTATTCTATCTTTAAACTCCAAAATGAATTAAGGTAATGCTCATAGAAAGAACAAGTAATAATAAGATAACAATTACTGTCTCTTCTTCTGTTGATAGCTTTGGACTACAACGATTGATTGACTATATCAAATACCTTGAAGCAACATCAAAGAGCAAAGTAAAACAATCTGAAGTTGATAAACTTGCCGATGAAGTCAACGCATCATGGTGGGAGAAAAACCGTAAACGTTTTATCAAGTGAGGGTAATTGTTGACGCAAACATTGTCTTCAGTGCAATTCTAAATTCTAAAGGGAAAATTGGCGACCTGCTTATTAATTCCCGAAAATATCTGGAATTTATAGCTCCGGACTTTTTACGTCAGGAAATTTTCAAACATTACCCGCGTCTCTGCGAAATTTCCGGCATGACTATGGAACAGGTGCGCGAATCAGAATTTCAAATTTGCAAGGACATCACATTTATTTCAGAAGAACAAATCAGTTTATCAATCTGGCTTGAATCTGAAAAACTATTAGCCGACATTGACCCGAAGGACACCCAGTACATCGCATATTCTAAACATTTTCGTTGTAAAATATGGAGTGGTGACAAAGCACTTATGAAAGGGCTCCACAAAAAAGGATTTGCGAATTTTATTACAACCGATGACCTTTTTAATTGGCGAGCAAACAAAGAGGGTAATAGGTAACGGCAGATTATATTAGCAAGGACTTTTCGGTCTCCTTACAACGGGCGGAATCAGCGGGAACAACCTTCTGCAGATAGCGCAGATGAGATAACAGAAACAACTTTGCATAAGCGGTCTGACCTGTGCTAATGACCGCTCGCATTTTTAGCATCACCACATTTCCTCCATTCTCACATTGCTCCGCGGACCTGCGGCGCCGACCGCGATGTATGATTAAACGGAGCCCTTATACGCGTCATAGGACGCACTATCCGGCTCTACACTCCAACCGGAAATTACGCCTCCGTAAAAATAAAAGGTAATATTAAATACCACTTTGCTGTTTTGCTCCGTAACCTTATAGTGCCTGGTATAACCATACTCATCCGATAAAGCATACTCTCCCGGCTTTAATTCCATGGCGCCGGCATCGGACTTGAACTGCTCTGCAATGGCCACCATCTCAGGATCCGGACCCTGGCTCCGTCTCATCGGGAAACTTAAACGCCTGATATAGTCATCCGAAGTATTCACCTGCATGGCTCCTATGGCACGTTTTTCCAACCCTTCCCAGTTCTTCTTCAACAAGGGGTTCTTAGACGCTTTTGCCAGACTTAAATAAGCCTTCATACGCATCTGCACCCCTTCCATTATTTTCGGCTTCTCAAACGGATTGGTATTTACCACCGCATTTACATTTACCGCTGCATCTTTAACCCCGGTACGTTTCACCGTCCTCACGCTATCCGAATATTCCTTAAACCGAGAGCGTACTTCAGGTGATCTTAGTCCGGACACGGTAAACACGGCGATGCCTTCCGCGCCGTTCTGCAAAGCGGCATCCATGGATTCAAACATCTCCGCTCCATCCGTTGCCGTCATGCCGCAATAGAGGGTAGTCATGGAATTCTTCTGCTTCACATTATCAATGGTACAATCGGCGATGAAACTTACATCACCCGTATAGAAATTGTGGTACACCATTGGAAAAACGATGTCCAGGTTCCATTTACCCCAATCCTGACGAACCATGGCACGCGCCATTGAAGGAGTTGGAAATGGCGAAGCCGCCATCACTTTACCATAGGAATGTACCACGTCGGCAATCTCGTTCGCCACTTCGGTGATCTGGTCGCAACGGAACTGAAGCCACTTTTCATCTTTTGACGGATCTTCCTGCTCACGCGGATCGTAACCAAATTTTTCCTGAAACAGGCTGATCATAGCCGGATGATAACCGAAATCCCATTCCGGGTATTCACGATCCTGCACAATACCGTATCTCGGCCAAAGGGTAGTCGGCAAAATCACATCCACAAAACGATGATAATCTATCGCAATCCCGTCCAGTCCTTCCACTTCACAATAAGCTTTCACCTTATCCCTGATATGTTGCCTCACTTCAGGAAGCGCGGGACACATAAATTTATAATAATCCACATAAGCTTTGGTATCGGCGAGGCTTTCTCCTTTACGGTTCACACTAAACCAGTCAGGATGTTCTTTCAAAACCTTTTCACGTTCGTGTTCCACATTCATCGTCCACAACCAGGCATACACCTGTATTCCATACTGATGGGCAATGGGTATTGCTACCCGGTAATCATCAGGTGTAGGTGCATTCAGCAAAAGTCCGTCAATACCGGTTTCTTTGATTATAGCGCAAACCGAATCAAAATTCATTGTAGGACGATAGTCCAGCCAGGACCAGAACACCGGATATTCCTTCTTCTCAACTTTATTTTCATTACAGGCAAATAAAAAACTGAACGATAAGGCAGTTAGTAACAGGGGTAATTGTTTCATGTATTCGAAAATTAAAGAGATTCATCATTAAATCTTCAGCTTGATATGGACTCTTCCTAAAATCCAGGTAATCCCCACCATCAGGAGGGCAAATAAAAAACTATTTACCAATCCCCAGGGCTGATATGTAAACCAATCGGGTAATGAAATGCCGGTTAAGTCAGCCAATGCATAAGATACATAAGGCAGCAGATAGCAGGTGAGCGTAGCCGTACCGGCCGGACTTATTAGCTTCAGCCAGCCATCTCTACCGGTTTGAGCCAGCCATGATAGCAGACTATAGATAACTATCGCTATCGCCGTCACATAAAAGATCCAGGGAGGGCTTGCACTCAATTTAGAAACTATCCAGTAATTGCGGGAAATATAGCCCGCAATAAACAAAACAGCCACCGCACTGATTAAATATGCCGCTTTCCTTTTCAGGGTAAACCGGTTCACTCTCGCTACCACTAAAGAAAAGATAATGCCTCCCATCGTAAAAGCCACCAGGGCGCCATTGCCCACATTAAATATATTCAGCAAATCATTATAAAAATTTGGCCGCGGCAATGCAAGAAACGCTTCTCCCCCATGGGCTTCTTTCAGGCGCGTTCCCAGCATACAAATGACGACCAGCGCTATCCAGACAGGTACCAGGTATCTTAAGCGGTCACGCGTGAAAACATAAATCAAAGCAGAAAACAGATAAGACCATCCGATTAATCCCAGTATGCCCCACCAGCCCGCAGTGAAAACACCTCCTTTCGGATCTCTGAAACTAATCGCGAGATAAAATAAAACAGCTATTCCAATCCACTTCAACAAAGAAAAAATACGCTGCCGGTTTCTGTTTCCGGCTTTGGGATACTGGTTCCAGATAAGAAGAAATGCGATCACCATTAATATCCAGTACACGCCTATCGGGTAAGCGACCTCAGGTGATAATCTGGATTCCGAATTAACGATAAATGCCCCCATGATCAGCAAGGCAAAACTTCTCGTAAAAATATGACCCACCGTTGATTCACCCGGAAGCCCCTTACTAAATCTTCTTTCAATCGCATAAGGTATAGACATACCGACAACAAATAGAAAAACAGGGAAAACCACGTCGGACAATCCCATAAAGTCTTCACCAAATTTAGCATGTTCCAGCCAGTGCGGGACGTCATGTATTTTCCAGAAGTCGTTAACAAAAATCATCACGACCATGGTAATCGCACGCAGATGATCAATACCTCTATCCCGTTTTGTGAAATCAATAGATGTCATATCATAAGAATCATGCTGTAGATTTTCGGGTCACCTCATGAACAAATCAACTTAGTTCAAATATAGTTTAAAATAATTACTAATATCGGAAAATCCAGAGTGCAAAGGAAATCGCACACAACTACCGGATAAAATTTACCCAAATAAAACAACCGTCACTACTGAAAAAAACCTCTTTTCAAATCATTCTTTTCGTGTTCAGTCATTTTACTCTACTATAGAAAAAGAATCCCAACAATTCGCAGAATAGGAATTAACCGACAATACTCCAAAAAAGTGAAAGTTATCTTCAACCGGCATCTATTTATTCAATCCAAGTACTTACAGGTAGTATCAGGTATTATTTTATTCTTATCCGCAGGGTTGTTTATCGTTCAATGTTCTCAGCCCGAAAAACCATTATCCTTTTCGTCCAATGAATATATAGGTGATGCCACTTGTAAGACCTGTCACCAAAAGGAGCACGATGAGTGGCTGACCTCCGACCACTATAAAGCTATGGAGGTAGCAAATGATTCTACGGTTTTGGGAGATTTCAATAATCAAACCTATTCAGCGGATGGTGTCACCAGCAGGTTTTTTAAGAAGGACGGGAAATTCTATATCAATACCGAAGGGCCGGATGGAAAGAACCAGGACTACGAAGTTAAATTCACATTTGGTTACTATCCCTTGCAACAGTACCTCGTGGAATTTGACCGGGGCCGATTACAGGTGACCCGGCAGAGCTGGGACAGTCGGAAAAAGAAATGGTTTCATCAATACAGCGGAGAAAAAATACCCCATGGCGACTGGCTCCACTGGACGGGCAATGCACAGAACTGGAATACAACCTGCGGCGCCTGCCATACCACCAATTATAAAAAGAATTATTCTTTTGAAACCGACAGCTATCATACTACCTACAGTCAGATAACCGTGAGTTGCGAAAGTTGTCATGGGCCGGCGAAAAATCATACACTTTATATAGAAAGTGATGAATACAAAAACGGGAAAAAGCAACCGGGTTCTTTTTTGCAATTGGCGAAAAACAGCAGCCAGCAAACCGAAATGGTTTCCTGTTTTCCCTGCCATGCACGACGCGGGGAAATCAGCGCGAACCTGCTTGCCACTACTGAGATTTTAGACAATTATATACCTGAAATTCCCAGTAATGAATTCTATTATGCCGATGGGCAGGCTAAAGATGAAGACTATACCTATGCTTCTTTCCTGCAAAGCCAGATGTATAAACACGGGGTCAAATGCAGCAATTGTCACAATCCCCATTCAGGGCAATTAATCATTACCGGCAACGGTGTGTGCAATCAATGTCATACCAAAAAGAATTACGACAGCCCGGAGCACACCTTTCATCCGATAACTACAGACGGCGCCCTATGTAAGAACTGTCACATGCCCTCCAGGTATTATATGGGCAACGACCTGAGACATGATCATATTTTCAGAGCGCCCCGTCCGGATTTATCCGTTAAGTACGGAACACCCAACGCCTGTAACAACTGCCACCGCGATAAATCTTATACATGGGCCAATGAAGCCATCATCAAATGGTATGGACCGGAAAGAAAATATCATTTCGCAGAAGACCTCGTTCCGGGAAGTAATATGGACGCCGATGCCCTGGATCACCTGGTGAAAATTTTGAAAGATACCTCCGCGCCATCTATTATCCAGGCGACTGCGGTGCATTATATTTCAGGTATCAATAGCAGCCAAAGCCTGCAAAACATCCTTGAACAACTCGACCATCCGGACGCCCAGGTTCGCTACAGGGCGGTTACCGGATTAATCCACTTTCCGTCAGAACAATGGCTCGATAAGGCTACTCCTTTGCTGCATGACAAAGTGCGGGCGGTTAGAATTGCTACCGCTAATTTACTCGTCGGCCTGAGTAATCCCGAATTATTTGTATCCCTCGGAAAGCCATACGCCAGGGCCAGTTCAGAGCTCAACGACTATCTAATGTACCAAACGGATTTTGCAGCAGGAAACGTGATGGCTGCCGATTATTTTTATCAACTGCATGACTATACGAATGCGGAAAAGTTTTATTTGCGTGGGCTTGAAAAAGATAATACCATGAATTATGCCAGGCTTAACCTTTCCACATTATATAATGTCACGAATCGAAATGATAAGGCCTTGAAGGTTTTGGAAGATGCTCTCAAGGTAGACAGTAAGAATGATCGCATCTACTTCAATCTCGCTTTATTGTATAACGAGATGAATAACCTGGTGAAAGTGGAGGAAAACCTTAAGAAAGCAATAGCACTCCGCTCACTCAACCCGAGGGTATATTATAATTATGCCATCCTCCTGCAACAGAAGAATCAGCCCGGAGAAGCCGAGCGGCAATACCTGAATGCGCTGAAACTGGCGCCCAACGACTTTGACATCAATTATGCCATCTGCGTATTATTTCTCCAACAGCGGCAACCTGAAAAAGCAGTTCCTTACGCACTGACGCTTAAAACCAATTATCCCGGCAATCAACAGGTCATCGCTTTACTAAGACAGTTAGGACTTTAGTACAATAATAGCCAGCGTGCCCCTAAGTAATGAATAAAAGCAATCAAATTACTACCCTATCCTGATTCGACTGCACCACTACATACTGTGAATTATAGGGATGCCTCGATCCGGTATAAGCGGTTACTCCCTTCGTAATCTTTTGGTTATCCCCATCCACCCATTTCAATTTACCGTTCATATTCAACTGCAACAGATTTTCGATATTTCTTTGTGCCACTCCACCGGGTTTCGATTCTCCCTGCCAGGCTTATCCGGTATAATACTGATAATCTTCCTTCTGTATCCATACGTTTGCATTGGGAAACAGAGGAAGTCCGTCAATATTATCCCAGTGCGGATGCGATACGATAATATCGGAGATAGCATTAGGAGATACACACAAACGCATCAGAACAGAATCGGGCCGCTCAAAATCTGTCAGCCCAAAATCAATGGCGTTCTGAAGGTCTATCCGGCAACCGGCGCCCACCAAAATATTTTTACCTTCCAGCGTTTTGAATAACCAGAAATGAAAACTCACCGGAATGGACTGATCCTCCGGACCTCCTTCCACCCAGTTGGCGATAGCGGGAGGCTCTTTCAGCATCGCATATTTTAAGGCATATATTTTAAACCCTTTCTGCGCACAGGATGAAAAAGAAAACAATATCAACAGGCTAAGGATTTAAAACTTTGCTTTAGTTATTGCAGTTCATGATACAGATGCTATTACGATAAACTGGTTTTAAAGATAAGGATTAAACGGTAATCATCCGGAACGGTTAGCTACCCTTTTACTTCACCACTGCCTGGCTGACGAGTATCCGAAATTTCCATGCGGTTTCTTCCTTCACCGGCTGCTCCATCTGCTTCATCAAAACAGCAACAACCTGATCATGCGGATCGGCAAAAGCCTGTGTATTGAAATATCCGCCCCAACTAAAAGTCCCTGTATTTCCCAATCCGCCTTTTCCGACTCCCTTTTCTGTAACAATACTAAAAGTCAGACCGTGATAGCTGTCGGGGTTGTCACCCCACAAATTCCCTATCTGGTTGCTCATTATCGTTCTGATGGTGTTAGGGCTTAGAATCCTCTTTCCATTCAATTCACCGTTATTCAAATACATCTGAAGAAACAAAGCGTAGTCATAAGAAGTGGAAGATAATCCGCCCCCTCCGGAAAAATAGGTTTTAGCTCCCTTCACGGGGAAATCAGGATCATACCAGGATGTGGGATAATGCGCCCAGTTGCCAGCGGGGGAAAGGTATTGAACCTTCACCAGCCTATTCGCCCGTTTTGCATCCAGGTAAAATCCGGTATCATCCATACCCAAAGGATCAAAGAGGTTTTCTTTAAGGAAAACATCAAATTTTTTACCGGAAATTTTTTC
>JACFNM010000415.1 GCA_019454915.1 Chitinophagaceae bacterium | reverse complement strand
AAGATACCGGTTACGCTCAAAAACGTAGGTGCAGAAGGCAACGACCACTTTTATGTAAGTTTTTCAGCAAAAGGCGGGACGGCTTACAGCACCCACTTTAACAATATTTTTCTACATCCGGAAGAGACTTACACGAAGGACGTCAACTGGGGCGCCTACGATATTACCATAGAGTCCAAAGCAGGCTATACCATGATCTTCAGCGTGAATGGTGAACTAAAAACCGGCAGTATCGTTACCTATACGAATGTGAGCATAACCGGCGCTTTCACGATATATGCTGCAGCCTACCAAAATACCACGCAGAACGTTACCTACACGCGCAATAACTGCCCTTCGGGATATAATCCTACTTCTGTCGTGTATGTGGTAGCGGCCGGTATCTATACCTCTGTGATCTCCCAGGCTGATGCCAACCAGGGAGCTATTACAGCTACAAGCACTGCAGGACAGGCTTATGCGAACGCCAACGGTCTTTGTGTTCCCCAGGGACCGGCTAATACGGATATTATTTATACGAACAGCCTGTCAAAGAAGGTTACGCTTACTCTCACCAATGTTTCAACATCCGTGGTATATACGTTCTCTCTTAATAAAAAAACCACGCAGGGTATGGCAGGCAGCATTCCGACGGGATACTACAATGTAACGATGCATACCAATGGGGCAACGGATTATTATAGTATAGAGAGTTATGTACAGAGCATACCGGATACCGACTTAGTGGTGAACAATATCCCCCTGCTGATGCCTACCACAACGGTTATAGCCTATTAAATAAAAACTAAACAGCAATAAGTTATGAAAATCTTACTTCAAATTATTTTATGTGTCTTTTCTGCATCCATTGTTATGGGTCAGGAGGCCAGCTCTTTGTACGGCTTGTCTGTGCCGCTAAGCGATTCGGGGCGCTCCGTTAGCCTGGTTAGCTGCCAGGGCAAGAAAGTGCTGGTGGCAGTGTGCGATGCCCGTAACCCGGATACGCCGCTGCTTGCCCAGTTGGATGAGCTGCAGAAAAAGTACCAGGACCGGCTTAGGGTGATCGTTATTCCCGTAAATGATGTAAGCAGCGCCGCCAAATCCGTTGATGCCAACCGGTGGCGGGGAATGCCGGGGGAATTCCGGATTGCCGAGGTTTCGGCGGGCAAAAAATCAAGCGGAAACGCCCAGCATCCGCTGCTGCGGTGGGTGACCGATCTAAGCGGAAACGGGCATTTTAACCATGATATAACCGAGGGCGGCTACCTGTTTGTGATCAGTGAAACTGGAAGACTGTTCGCGGTGCTGAAACGCAGTGGGAGCATTGAGCAGAATATCCTTCAGCGCATCATAGACAGTAAAGTTGTGGATCATTAATTTTAAAAACCGCCTTATACCTTCAGCCATGAAAAGAAGCCGTATTTCTCTTAACATCTCCTTCCTGCTGATCCTTCTTTATACCGGCACAGCGGTGGCCCAAACCCCGCCTGCGGTTCCATCAGCTTACCCATCCAACACCTCGGTGAACTATATCCGCACCTGGGAAGCCAGGGTCCTGGAGCAGAACCCCAATGTGCTTATGATGCGCCCCCTGCGCGACGTACTGCAAACCACCCAATACTTCGACGGGCTGGGCCGTCCCCTGCAAACCGTGGTGAAAGAGGGCTCTATGGTTACGGGCAATGATCCGACCGACCTGGTAGGCCCCGTGATATATGATGAGTTCGGGCGCCAGGCATATCAATACCTGCCCTTTGCTTCAGACAGCAGCAACGGATTTTTTAAGCTTAACCCTTTTGAGCAGCAAATCAGCTTTTATAATACCCGGCTTGCCGGCCAGGATGGGGAAACTGCTGTGGGATCCAATGGGGAGAACTGGGCTTACAGCAAAACCAACTATGAGCTTTCACCGCTCAACAGGATCAATATCACCTATGCACCCGGTGCAAACTGGGTGGGCAGCGAAGGGGCTGTTAACGAAGCCAGCCGGCATGGCATACACATTCAATATTACGTAAATACTCAAAAAGATACGGTACGGATATGGAATGTTACGGATGCCGCACAGGGAAGCTTTGGCGGCTATACCAGCCTGGGTGCCTACCCCGCAGGGGAACTGTATAAAACCATTACCACAGATGAGCACAACAAGCAGGTAATTGAATTTAAGGACAAGGAAGGCAAAGTGATCTTAAAAAAAGTGCAGCTCACTGCCACAGATGACGATGGCAGCGGCAGTGGTCACGACGGCTGGCTGTGTACTTACTATATCTACGATGACCTGAACCGGCTTCGTTGTGTGATACAGCCTAAAGGGGTGGATCTTATTAAGAGCACCTGGGTACTCAATGGCAGCCAGGTGCTTACGCGTCTTTGCTTCCGCTATGAATACGACAGCCGCAACCGTATGATCATGAAAAAGGTACCCGGCGCTGATCCGGTGTTCATGGTGTACGATGCCCGCGACCGGCTGGTGATGACCCAGGACGGCCGCAACCGGGAGATATCGGCTCCCATCTGGATGGTAACCCTTTATGATGAACTGAACCGCCCGGTAATGAGTGGTTCGCTGAAAGACTCCTATCTCAATAAACCTTTCGCCACCCTCTTAACCGAAGCCGCTCAAAGCACCGCCTACCCCTTTTCTGTCGCCTCTCCTCCCTCCACTTCAGTCTGGACAGAGCGTACCATCACCGGCTATGATAATTTTGACGGGATCGGCACTTTGCCTTCGGGGCTTACCACCACCTTTGATGACAGCTGGCTTACCGGCGATTACATTCATACCACCTACAACAGCAGCCCCGAATATGCCCAGCCCCTGGCAGCCTCCGGTCAAACCCGTGGAATGCTGACCTGGACCAAATCGGTGGTCATAGGCTACAGCCAGTTTTTATATCGCCTCCACTTTTACGATGATAAAGGCAGGCTGATCCAGGTAAAAAGCACAAACTACAGCGGGGGTATTGACGTAACCACCACCCAGTACAACTGGGCGGGGCAGCCGTTAAGGATCATTGAAAAGCACGAAAAAGCGGGTACTCCCGCTCAAACCAGTGTAGTGATAAGCGATATGATCTATGATGACCTGGGCAGGCTGCTCTCTATCCGTAAAAAGATCGGCAACAGCTTAGTGGAGGAGGGAGACATTCCGGAATCGTGGACCACCATCGCCGCCAATGTATATGACGCCCTGGGGCAGTTAGCCCAAAAGAAGGTAGGACGTAAAAAAGACAACAACGGCAACTATACCGCAGAAGCCCTTGCCACTCTTAAGTACAGCTATAATATCCGGGGCTGGCTGACAGGTATCAACAAAGACTATATAGATGAGGATATAACAGACCGGTATTTTGTCCAGGAGTTAGGTTATGATAAGGATGCGAGTCTGGGCAGCTTTACCGGCAAACAATACAACGGC
>JACFNM010000414.1 GCA_019454915.1 Chitinophagaceae bacterium | reverse complement strand
AGAATGGCGGCTTTGCCGTTACCGTTGCCAGATTCCTGCCGGTAGTAAGGACTTTTGTTCCTATTGCAGGCGGTATCGTGCAAATGAATAAGAGGCGTTTTGCGTTTTTTAATGTCTTAGGCGCCGTCATTTGGGTAGGGTTACTTTGTACGCTTGGATATCTGCTTGGCGAAAACGAATGGATTAATCAAAATCTTGAATGGACCTTATTGGGCATTGTGGTTGTAGCAACCTTACCGGTGGTCATCAGGGCTTTCATTCCGTCGAAGCCGGTTAAAGAAGTACGAACGGTTAAAAATTAAAAAGGCCCGGACGATTTTGTTGGGGCCATTACTGAATGCCAAAAAATTAACAAAGAGCGGCTTATGGTTATTTGGATTGCATTTATCTTATTTATTCTTCTGGCGCTGATTATAGATTTAGGAGTGTTCAATCGCACGCCCCATGTTATAGAAACGAAAGAAGCGGGCGCCTGGACCAGTGTGTGGGTGCTCTCAGCGCTGCTGTTTACCGGTATTATCTATCTTTCCTTTGAACATGGGTGGGTATCCAATCCCACAGGGTTGAGTCCCAGGGATGCCATGATCAAGTATATTACCGGTTACCTCATCGAGTTGTCGCTGAGCATTGATAATATTTTTGTTATTGCTATTATATTTACGTCGTTTTCCATACCCCGCAAATATCAGCACGAGGTATTGTTTTACGGTATTTTGGGCGCTATCGTTTTTCGTGCAGTGATGATTGTATTTGGTGTAGCATTAATCAATAAGTTCAGTTGGATTATCTATGTTTTCGGCGTATTCCTTTTGTATACCGCTTTTAAAATGCTGGTGCACAAAAGCGAGGATTACGATCCTGCGTCTTCAAAGATGTTTCGGTGGATAAAAAAAATATTCCCGGTAACGCATGAGATGCAGGGCGATAAATTTTTTATCAGAAAAGATAATAAAAGACTGGCCACCCCACTCTTTGTTGCGTTAATCATTGTGGAGTTAACAGATATTCTTTTCGCGGTGGACAGTATTCCCGCTATTTTGGCCATCACCTCGGATCCTTTTATTGTGTTCAGCTCCAATATTCTGGCGATAATGGGATTGCGATCTATGTTTTTTCTGATCTCGGGTATGCTTACTAAAGTACGCTATATCAACTATAGCCTGGTAGCGATATTGGCTTTTGTAGGCGTCAAGATGCTCCTCTCGCATCACTATGTTTTTCCGGAGTGGATTTCGCTCGGATTTATCGTAACCGCGCTGGGATGCGGAGTACTGGCCTCGGCATTGTTGAAAGGAAAAGTTCAGCATTGATGAATCTTATCGTTTCTTCAGAGAACTGTGGTCTTCGTTCCAGATTCTTTCCAGATTCCCTTCTTTATTTTGCAGGAGTTCAAAAAAATAAACGGATATGAAAAAGCAAATTCTTTTAATGACCCTGATTGGCTCGTTCATCACTGGTTTTTCGTTTGGACAAAAGATATACCAGAGCCAGGTGCCTTCTGTTGTCCTTAACCAGTTTCAGCAAAACTTCCCCAATGCAAAGCAGATTGAGTGGGAGAAAAAGCCCGGGTATTATGAAGTGGAGTTCGAAATAGGAATGATGGACAGGGATCATGAGATTTGGTATGATTCCACGGGAAAAGTATTGTATCACAAAGAAGAGATCGCTAAGAGTGATTTACCCGTGCAGGTCACGAATACCCTGAAAAAGGATTTCAAATCGTATCGGATCAAAGACGTGAAAAAGATATTCCGGCCAGGTAGCGTGACTTATAAAATGGAAGTGAAGTCCTTAACGGAAGAGTGGGAGCTGATTATAGATGCCGGAGGAAAGATAATAAGCCAAAAGCCGGATTGATACGTCAACGAATAAGCAGTTCGTCGAAATGTAGTCTTAATGTAAATTGGGGGCGTATACTGAATCGTCTCCACGGGAAGCAGGTACCCCACAGTACAGGAAGGTTCATTCAAATAAAATCGTAATCTTTGGAGATGTTCAAAAATTGACAGGAAATCCTGATGAAATTTGAAAATTAATATCAACAATTAATTATGTATCAAAATCTTTTCCAATTAAGATCGGTTTTAGCGATTGCGGCTTTAACATTCACATTTTTTGCCTGTTCTGATAGTGGGGGAAAGCAGGAATCGGCTGTTTCTTCTGACCCCAAAGTAGCAAAATTAAAATTACAACCGGGCTTTAAGGCCGAGCGATTATTCGGACCTTCGGATAATGGCGAAGGCTCCTGGGTAGCCATGACCTTTGATGATAAAGGACGGCTTATTGCGTCTGACCAGTATGGCGCTTTGTATCGCCTTACGGTACCGGCTATAGGAGACACGGGGCAGGTGCAGGTTGAGACATTGTCTATTCCGAACGACCCTACACTCGTGTCCGATACTTCTAAAAAGAAAATCGGGATAGGATATGCGCATGGTTTGTTATACGCGTTCAACAGCCTCTATGTGATGGTGAATACGCTGCGGGACGACGGAACGACCCGCACCAGCGGATTGTACCGTCTGCAGGATACGGATGGAGACGATCAGTTTGACAAGATTACTTTGCTGAAAGCCCTGAAAGGAGAAGGAGAGCATGGCCCGCACAGTATCAAATTGTCGCCGGATAAGAAATCGCTGTATGTAGTGATAGGTAACCATACCGATGTACCTCCCCTGGATGGCTATCGTTTACCCTCTAATTGGAAGGAAGACAATTTATTCCCCCTTATAACAGATCCTAATGGACACGCCGCAGACCGGAGAGCGCCGGGTGGTTGGATTGCTAAAGTGGATCCGGAAACCAATCGTTGGGATTTGATCAGCGCCGGTTACCGTAATCCTTTTGATATCGCTTTCAATGCAGCCGGAGATTTATTCACTTATGACTCCGATATGGAATGGGATTTTGGACTGCCCTGGTATCGTCCGACCAGAATTTGTCATGTGACCGACGGAAGTGAATTCGGCTGGCGTACCGGAAACAGCAAATGGTCGCCTGCTTATCCTGATAATTTACCGCCGGTATTGAATATCGGACAGGGGTCGCCCACCAACTTAATGTATAGTGGAAATGCGCGTTTCCCTGAAAAATATAAGAATACCCTGTTTGCATTTGACTGGAGCTTTGGGATTATTTATGCTATACATCTTGAGCCGAAAGGCGCATCCTATGGCGCCAGTGGCGAAGAATTTCTCTCCGGTTCTCCTTTGCCGCTGACAGACGGAGAAATTGGCCCGGATGGAGCGATGTACTTTTTAACCGGTGGAAGAAGACTGGAATCTGATTTGTACAGGGTGTATTATCAGGATAATAAGGGGAAAACAATCAATGAGATGGAAACTAATCCGGAGATTACACCGGAAAATGAATTGCGCAGACAGTTGGAAGCGTATCATCTGGGACCT
>JACFNM010000413.1 GCA_019454915.1 Chitinophagaceae bacterium | reverse complement strand
AACTGGGGAGAAGGGGGGGCGCATGGTTTTGCCCGGCCGGGATTATGGGCGGATGCCGACCCTAAAAAACAGGTGCAATGGTTTGAAGATATGAATGCCAATGTGATCCATTCTTTTGGCGTATCCTGTAATGGATATGCCTGGTATAAGAATGGCGTAGTGCCTGCCCAGCCGGGTTTGAAGTATGACTTTCTCCCGGGTATTGTTCATCACGCACATAAAAAGCGGATGAAAGTGTTTGCTTATTTCTGTGTAGGAGCCAATAATAAATGGGAGGAAGACCATCCCGATTTGGTTTATCATGCAGACGGACAACAGATTCCATTTACGAAACAGTATATAGATTATTTATGTGCTTCGATCGAAGATGTAGTCCGAAAAGTGGAGGTGGATGGAATTATGCTGGACTGGTTTTATAATCCGGGCGGAGGCAGAGATCCTCTTCCGCCGTTGAGATGGCTTCCCTGTGAAGAAGTGATGTATAAGGAACTCATGGGTGAAGTTTTCCCGGGAAAAGAAAAGATGAATCCGGGAATTGAACTGGAATTTCGTCGCAGAGCTATTGACAGAATCTGGAAACGGGTCAGGGAGGTGGTTAAAGGTACAAGACCGGATTGTTTAATTTGGCTGACCTGCTATGAGTTAAACAGTAAGGAAATCGTTGGGTCGGATATGCTGAATGAAGTGGACTGGCTGATGAATGAAGCCGGTGATATGGCAAATACAGAAATTGCACGCAAAACGATAAGGCCGGAAACTAAATTGATTACCTGCCTTGCGAATTGGAACAAGCAGAACCCTACGGAGTTGATTCCTTACGCCATCCGAGAGGGAATTGGTCTGTTCGGCTTTACCAAACCGGTGATTGGATCCATGATGCATCCCATCAATTATTATCTTTCAAAACCGATAGAAAGTTTTGAAGGCGATGCACGCAATATAGCCGCGTTGACAAGATCGTATCACGATCTGCCATTTAGCTACGTGAAAAAATAACTGGTAAAAAGCGAAATACGAACGCTGAAGAAACAACAGAATATAACTATGGAATTAAAACGTTACGGCTCGGTTATCCGTGTGAAACCGGAAAAACTGGAAGAATACAGGAAGCTACATGCATCCGTATGGCCGGGTGTGCTGGATATGATAAAGCAATGTCATATCCGGAATTATTCGATTTACCTGAAGGACGATCTGCTTTTCAGCTATTTTGAATATACGGGAGATGATTATGAAGCAGATATGGCGAAGATGGCAGCAGATCCGCTTACGCAACAATGGTGGGATGTTTGTAAACCCTGCCAGGAGCCATTGGAAACCAGAGGAAATGATGAGTGGTGGGCTGATATGGAAGAAGTTTTTCATTGTGATTAATCGTAAAGCAGAGAATAAAGCAAATAGTAATGCTGTTACCTTTAAAGGATATTATTGTACTGGAATTTAGCCAATATCTCGCCGGCCCTTGTGCGGGATTGCGATTGGCCGATTTGGGAGCAAGGGTGATTAAAATAGAGCGCCCGGTGACAGGAGAAGCAGGGAGAAAGTTAGCCATCAAGAATTTGTGGGCAGATGATAGCTCACTATTGTTTCATACCATTAACCGCAATAAAGAGAGCTTTGCAATTGATTTAAATAATAAAGAAGATTTGGAATGGGTGAAAAAATTGATTGCGAAGGCACATGTTATTACCCATAATTTCAGACCCGGTGTGATGGAAAGAAAAGGGCTGAGTTATGATGAAGTAAAGAAGATTAACCCCTCCATTATATATACAGAAATCTCCGGATACACCGAAAATGGTCCCTGGAAAAATAAACCCGGACAAGATTTATTATTGCAGTCACTGTCCGGATTAACCTACACCACCGCAAATCAACATGATGCACCCACACCTTTCGGTTTGGCAATGGGAGATTATTTATGTGGTAACCAGGCAGTGCAATTCATCATAGCTGCTTTGATCAAAGCCAGGAAGACAGGCAAAGGCTCCTTATTGCAATTGAGCCTGATGGAATCGCTGATTGATTTTCAGTTTGAGTTTCTTACCACCTGTTTTCAGAGTGGAAAGATTCCGTCAAGGTCGGCTGTTAACAACGCCAATCCATTGCTGAGCGCTCCTTACGGTATTTATAAAACGGCTGACGGATATCTGGCCATAGCCATGATGCCACTAAGTGAACTGAATAAAATGTTGCAATCGGAACGACTGCAAATATTCCGGGAGGAAGAGGCTTTTGTAAAGCGGGATCAAATTAAAAAAGTAATTGCAGAACAGCTTATTCAACATACGAATCAATACTGGTTACAAAAGTCTGCAGCTTTAGACTTGTGGATCATGCCCGTATTGAATTGGAAAGAAATGGAAGCTGCTGAAGGATATAAGGTTTTGGATATGGAACAAGAAATAATATTGAATAGGAATAAATCATTTTTAACAACACGTTGCCCTATCCGGATCAACAGGAAAATCATTAAGTCGGCTAAACCGGCCCCTGTTGTTGGGGAAAATAATACAGAGATAAAGAAATCATTGGTTTAAATATGAGCGCATTATTGCAAGATATTTTAGTATTGGATTTCAGTCAGTTTTTATCTGGACCGAGTGCCAGTTTGCGCCTGGCAGACATGGGTGCACGGGTGATCAAAATCGAACGCCCGGGCACGGGAGATATATGCAGAATGTTGTACGTATCCGATGTGAAACTGCACGGAGGCGAATCCACGATATTTCATGCGATCAACAGGAACAAAGAGAGTTTTAGTGCTGATATCAAAGACTCTGCTTCTCTTGAATCGGTTAAGAAATTGATCGCACAGGCAGATGTGCTGATCCATAATTTCCGGCCCGGAGTTATGAAGCGTATCGGATTGGATTATGAACAGGTAAAGTTGATTAATCCCGCCATTATTTACGGAGAGATTAGTGGATACGGGCAGGACGGTGAATGGAGTAAGTTGCCGGGGCAGGACCTTCTGCTGCAGGCGGTATCAGGTGTAACTTACCTGTCGGGAAATTCTACGCAACCACCTGTGCCTATGGGAGTAGCCGCCGCTGATATCATCGCCGGCACGCATTTGACGCAGGGAATTTTAGCAGCGTTGTTTCAAAGACTTACTACAGGTGAAGGAGCTTTGATTCAGGTAAGTATGCAGGAGAGTTTGCTGGATTTTCAGTTTGAAGTGCTGACCTGTTTTCTCAATGATGGAAATGAACTTCCGCAAAGAAGCGCAGTGAACGGAGCGCACGCCTACATTGCGGCTCCTTATGGTATTTACAAAACAGCAGATGGATATATTGCGATGGTAATGGGTTCTGTGCTGAAACTGGGGGAGCTGATGGAGATAGAAGCGCTAAATCAATATTCGGATCCTGAAGGCTGGTTTGTGAAGAGGGATGAGATTAAGAAAATTCTACA
>JACFNM010000412.1 GCA_019454915.1 Chitinophagaceae bacterium | reverse complement strand
AACGGAGTACAATGGAAATCAAATAGAATATAGCAATGCCGGCTGTGGCCGTGATGATGACAGATTTAAACGTTTCGGTGGCTTTTATAATACGCATGCTATATAATATATACATGGCGATGGCCACACCAAAGGTCAGCCCTACCGCCTGCGTGATGATGTAGGGCGCTTTTGCTTCAAATATGTGGTTATAATATGCGGAAATGGCGCCGACAAACAGACCTTCCAGCAAAGCATAAGCCGGCGCAAGGAACGGAGCCCATGTTTTCTTGAAAATAATGACAAAAGCCACAATCAAACCGCCGATAGCGCCGCCCCACATATAACTCGTTACGTCCACGCCTTTACTGAAACTGTACCAACTGTAAAAAGCGGTGGCCATGACCATTAAGAAAAGGAAGCCGAATTTGTTCAGGGTTCCCCGGACGGTCATCACATCTTCACGATTAACCGTCGTCGTTGACTGGAACATTTTTTCACTTAAAGTGGGGTTGCCAGATTTAAATATTTCCATAAATAGCATATTTAGGTTTAAAGGTAAAGGTAAATCATTTTTGTACTTCCTATCTTTGCGGCATGTTAAAATCAACTTTGTTACAGGCCGTAAAAGAAGCCGGCGGCATCATGCAAAGGTCTTTTCACGGGCATTTTAAAATTTCCAACAAAGCAGGAGTCAACAACCTCGTAACGGAGGTAGATCATGCGTCAGAAAAAGCCATAATCAGTATCATCAAAAAAAATTTTCCTGATCATTATATATTAAGTGAAGAAATTGGAAAAATTGAGATGGATTCGGATTATAAATGGATAGTAGACCCTATTGACGGCACCGTAAATTTTGCGAACGGAATCCCTATTTGTTGTGTTAGCATCGCCGTTGAATATCAGGGATCTATCATTTTGGGTGCGGTCTTTAATCCGTTTTTCAATGAACTTTTTGTCGCAGAGAGAGGAAAGGGAGCCACGCTGAATGATAAACCTATTCAGGTGAGCAATAAAGACGATTTATCTTCGGCCTGCCTGGTAACCGGCTTTCCGTATAACATCCTTGATAAACCCAATGGTCCGCTGGAAATATTTAATACCCTGATACGCAAGGGGATTCCGCTCCGCCGGTTGGGGTCTGCAGCTATAGACCTGTGCTGGGTCGCCGCAGGCAGATTTGATGGTTTTTATGAACATAAATTAGAGGCCTGGGATAGTGCGGCGGGTTTTCTTATGGTAGAAGAAGCAGGTGGTAAAGTAACCGATTTTAAGGGGAACCATTATTCGCCTTACCAGCCGGAGTTATTGGCTACAAACGGCAAAATTCATACTGCATTGCAGGGATGTATTAACGGGCTTAAAGAATAGTTGCAGCTTTATGGGATAGCGAATATTCAGTCTTTAAAACTTTTTCATGTCAACACGTACCGAAATAGCTACACTTGGTGAATTTGGATTAATAGATCATTTAACCAGGAATAATGAAACACGGCACGCATCTACTATCTTAAGCGTTGGTGACGATGCAGCTGTATTGGATCATTTTGGCAAGCAGGTGGTGGTCACTACGGATCTGTTGATTGAAGGCGTGCATTTTGACCTGGTATATACGCCGCTTCATCATCTGGGCTTCAAAAGTGTGGTGGTTAATTTGAGCGATGTGTATGCCATGAATGCCATTCCCGCACAGATTACGGTGAGTGTTGGGATTAGCAACCGGTTTAGTGTGGAGGCTATGGAAGAGTTTTATGAGGGTGTGTATGCAGCGTGTGAACAGTATAATGTTGACCTGGTTGGAGGCGATACCACTACATCAAATAAGGGGTTTATTATTAGTGTGACGGCTATAGGGGAGGTGACACCGGATCAGTTTGTTACCAGGAGCGGCGCCGGGAAAGGAGATCTGATTTGCGTAAGCGGTGATCTTGGAGCAGCTTATCTCGGATTGCTATTGATGGAAAGGGAGAAAAAAATCTTCCTGGAAAGCCCCTCCGTACAACCGGATCTGGAAAGCCAGGGTTATATATTGAAACGGTTGCTCAAGCCGCGCGCCAGAAAAGATATTATTGAATTCTTTGAGAGAGAGGGAGTGGTGCCTACGAGCATGATGGATATCAGCGATGGTTTAAGCAGCGATATTTTACATGTTTGTAAAGCGAGCAATATGGGTTGTCTTCTGTATGAGGACAAGCTTCCTGTTGCTGAGGACAGTGGAGGAGAAGATTACGAGTTGCTTTTTACCATAAAGCAGGAAGATTATGAAAAGATTGTGCTGAACGAACAGATCAGCGTGATTGGATATATTACCGAATCATCTGAAGGAAAGCAAATCATCACCCGTAGTGGCAATAAACACGAAATCACGGCCCAGGGCTGGAACCCGCTTAAATAGTAACTTTTGTAAATTGCCTGTTTGCTTTTATGAGAATTGATAATCACTATGACTAACAGGACGACCTTGGCTATATTAGTGTTGATAATTTTTTCAACCCTGCTGAGCTGCCAATCTGTGAAAAAGACCATGGACCCGGCCAGAAAATTTTCCGCCGAAGCCATCCGTAAAGATTATAACGTTCTGCGGAGTCTGCTGGAGAAGTATCACCCCGCTCTTTATTGGTACACGCCGAAAGATAGCATGGATTACTATTTTGACCGGTATTATCACGCAATTGATGACTCCATGACGAGGCAGCAATTTGGCTTTAGGATTCTGGCGCCACTTACTACACGTATACGATGCGGACATACCTCTTTCAATTATCCCAAATCTTACAACCGGCTTCAGCAAAAGCGTCTGTCGTCGTCCTTCCCGTTGTATCTGAAAATCTGGCCGGATACGATGGTCGTAATCAAAAACCTGAACAGCCGGGATAGTGTTTTAACACGAGGCACAATCATCAACCGGGTGAACTACCGGGATGTAAATCAACTTACCGACACACTGTTTCAGTTTATGCCGGCGGACGGTTATGCGGAGAATATTAATTACATCCGTCTGAGCGCTGCTCTACCCTATTATTATCAGAATATTTTGGGGTTATCAGATCGGTATGAAATTGAATACACAGACAGCTCCGGTGAATTGTTAACTACCGAAGTTCCGGTATTTAATCCGGAAACTGATAGTACCGCAAAGGCAGTACTACAAAAGATGAAGGATGAAAGACACGCGACCTTGGCAAGGAAAAGAAAAAGAGATGAGTTGAGAACTTTTGTGATTGACTCTTCCGGCTTGTATGCGTTAATGACGATAAACGGTTTTGGAGAGAAGGGCCACTTACCCTCTTTTTATCGAAAGCGTTTCAGACAGTTGCGTAAACTGAAAATACCTAATCTGGTGATAGATATACGCACGAATGGAGGCGGTAAGGTAAATAATTATACGGCACTTAAGCGTTATATTATTGATAGCTCTTTTAAGGTAATCGATAC
>JACFNM010000411.1 GCA_019454915.1 Chitinophagaceae bacterium | reverse complement strand
GCCGTTATATATAAACCCACCCCAATACTTGCTATCAAAGCAGAAATCAGGAACACGGGTAATAGTAGTATCTGCCAGCCTGGAGTGTAGTGATACCATAGATATAAGCCCAACATCAATACAAATGATATAGCAAAATCCACAAGGCTGGTTATTACGCTGGCTGCAGGTACAATAAGCCGAGGAAAATACACTTTGGAAATAAGATTTGTATTGCCAATGAGGCTGCCACTAGCCTCTGAGAGCGAAGTAGAAAAAAACGTCCAGGGTAGCATACCAGCATAAACAAGTATTGCATAAGGTGCATCTAAGCCTGCAGGCATTTTGGCGATACGACTGAATATTATTGTAAAAATGATCATGGTAAGCAGTGGGCGAATAATGCTCCACGCCACACCAATAACGGTTTGCTTATACCTTACTTTAATGTCGCGCCAGCTTAATATATAAAATAATTCGCGGTAGCGCCAAAGATCTTTCCAATAATTTTTTTCTGTTCGGCCCGCTTCTATTATGAGTTCTTCCATTTTTACATACTGCTTGCTTTCTAAATAAAAATACCTGTTTACAACGAGTTAACGTGAATGCCAGTTTTAATAAAGCAGCCCTATTCCCGAGTTCGCGTTCTCTGTTACTTTTTCCAGAACAATAAAGGGTTGAACTTGCTTTTTTTCCCTTTTCCTTCCTGGAAATAATCTCCACCATACCCATACCCATATCCATACCCATAGTATGTTCCGCCCCCATAACCGTAGTAGCCTTTATACCGGCCTTGGGTTTGAATATCGTTGATCACCAGTCCGATACGCGGGAGGCGCTTTTTCTGGAAAAGATCATTCACCATGCCCAATTGCCTTTTCAGTGTATAGCCCTGGCGCACAATATAAAGACAGGCATCGGCATACTGACTTAGGGTAAAGGCGTCACTAACCAGGCCTACCGGAGCGCTGTCTATGATGATGTAATCAAACCGCGCTTTAAGTTCATCAAACAGTCTGGACACCTGTTGGTTCAGTAACAATTCTGAAGGATTGGGAGGTACTGGCCCGCAGCCTATGGCAAACAGGTTCGAAAATTCGGGCACCGGGCGGATAATTTCTTCCAAAGCAGCATTACCCAGGATAAAATTGGTTATTCCTTTGCTTGATTGCATCTCCAAACCTTTTAGCAACCGGGGCTTGCGGATATCAAATTCGAGTACCGCCGTTTTTTTACCCGTAAGAGCCAGTACGGCGCCATAATTGGTAGCTACGAAAGATTTTCCTTCTCCGCTTACCGAAGAGGTAACCAGTATAATGGGCTTAGACACATTATTAATGATATATTGCACGTTCGTGCGCATGATACGGAACTGCTCGGCAACTACGGTACGACTACCGGCCTGCACAATCAGTGTTTCCTCTCCCGCGTGTCCAATCTCGCCGATTATAGGCGCTGTGATATTCCGGGTAATTTCCTCCCTTTCTCTGATCTTATCATTCAGCATTTCCAGAATGGCAATGATGCCAAGAGGAATGAGGATGCCGGCGAAGAGAGCCAACAACAAAATGTTTTTCTTATTCGGTGAGACAGGCTGACCTGAAGCCGTAGCCTCTTCTAACGAATTTGAATTGGCAATGGTAGCGGCTGCTGAAATGGCGGCTTCTTCTCTCTTCTGCAACAAAAACAGGTATAGGTCCTGTTTTATTTTTTGTTGCCTTTCAATATCCAGCAGGCCCATTGCCCTGGAGGGTACTTTCCGGATAGACGATCTGGAGCGGGATATTTCTTCTGTCAATTTTCGTGAGGCTATAGAATAAGAATGTTGCACGTTCTGCAGCGCGCCGAGTATCTGTTCTCTGAGTTTCTCGATGTTCCGATCAGCGGTTGCGATGGCAGGGTTTGCAATTCCGGTAGTTTGCAATAAATTGTTGCGTTGAAGTTGCAGCGCATTATATTGGGCGAACATAGGTTCCAGAACGGGTTCCTGAATACCTAAATTTGTGGGTACCAAATTATTTCTATTTACCGGATTTTGAATGTAGGCAATTAAGTAATCCACTATACCGGACTGCACCTGTTGATCTGCCAATTTTCTGCTCGCCTCGGTCAAAATCCCAAACTCCTGTGTGGATTGTTGATTAAGGTCTATCACCTCATTTTTTTCTCTGAATTTGAGGATACCACTTTCCACGGCACTCAGTTCGTTCCTGATAGTATCTAAGCGTTCATCAATAAATTGCATGGTAGCTTGTGAAATGCGGCGTTTGTCTTCAATATTCATTTTTCCGTATTCAGCCATCAGGTTATTGATCACATCCTTTCCAAGGGTGATATTATCGGTTTCCATGGCAATGTCGAGGATAGTTGCCTGATCAATGCTTTGGGCTGTAGTTATAACCTTGGCCAGCTTATTGGTAGCTGTCGAAAGCAGTTGATATGTAATCACAAAGTTATCGCTGCTATAGCTCGCAAAGGATGCTGAGGGTACCCGCTGTAGTTTTAAAAGGGCTCCTTTGATCTCAAAAGGCTCACCGTATTTAATTGAGACGTTGGAATTTACAATCCGGAAATTTGTTTCGGAAGCTTCAATATCCAACGTGAACGAATTAGTGGAGTCTTTTAGTGACAAAATCTCTAAGCGAATGGGGGAAGAACCGTATATATTGGAAGAACGTACGTTGCCTTTATTGTGGTAGCTAATTTGAAGTCCCAGATTTTTGACTACACGGCTTACCAGCTGCTTGGACTTAAGGATCTCCAGCTCGTTTTGGAGATTAACATTATTGGAAAACAAAAACATGTTTTCCAGACTTTCGTTCCCTCCTCTGTTTTCTCCTTCTTTATTGATAAAGAGACTGCCTGTTACCTTATAGATCGGTGTAGTGTATCTGATCTTGATGAAGCCAATGACAAGGGAAATTAAGATAAAAGCCAGTAGCAAGGGCCAATAACGAAGATATTTGAAGATAGACTCTTTTAAATTGAATTCTCTGTCGGAGCGAGTAGCTTCGAAACTATTTTCATAATTGTCTTGCATGAGGATGGCTTAGATTTAGATCGTTTTCTGGGATTCTGTTGTTTTTGTTGGCGCAGTTTTTTTTCGGATGTGTTAACGCCTAAAGATTTGGGCCATGACGAGTGTAAGCGATAATAAAATGGAAGAAATTGTGGCAACTCTTGTGAAGTTCCTGCTTGCTATCTGGTCAGAAATATCCGGTTTTTTCTGATTTGCCTTAACGATTACGATATCGTTTTGGTGCAGGTTGTAGTAAGGAGAAGCAAATACTTCCGGCTTACTTACATCGAGGTACCCGATAGCGCGCTCGCCATTGGTTTCCCTTACGACCATGATGCTGTCTTTCAGTCCATACAGCGAGATATCACCCGCCATACCGATTGCTTCGAGGATGTTGATGTTCTCCCCCGGAATATTATATACG